>JBAXWW010000007.1:0-21372 GCA_037128215.1 bacterium
GTAATATATAAATCTATACCTGATAATCTATCAAAAGATCACATAACGTCTATATACATAGATCTTAAAAAAGTATTAGAGTTTTGCGAGGATCAAAATATAGAAAAAGCTTCATCTATGTTAAAAGAAGTTAACAAGGTGCTTTTTGAAGAATTAAGAGATGTGTCTAGTGGTGTTAATCTTGTCTGTAAGATGCTTAAAACAAGTGCAAGAATAAAACTGTCACAATATCTATTAAAACTTTCTTATCTTCTTGAACCTAGTAGTTTGGAAATGGATACGTTATATGAAGCTTTTGTTTACCATATAACGACACAAAGATTATCATCAAGGCAAATAAAATCTTATACGGAAATATTTGAAAAGATAAATCATCCACAATTCGAAGTTTTAAAAGCATTGTTATTTACTTTTCATAAGGATGAGAGCAACATTACAATGCTCTCTGATGCTATGTTAAAGAATAACAACATTTATTACTCTCATTCTCAGTCATTCTATGTGACTGTCTCTGCGATATTTAATAGTGGTCTTGATGTTAAAACTGTGCAGTCATTTATATGTAGTGTTCTTGGATCAGACATTAGGCAAGACCAGGCAAAAACATTCATACATCTTTTTGTAGATTACTTCCATGAGCAGCCTTATATGAACATAAAAAAGAATTTTCCTAAAGTTGCAGTTAACCAAAAACTTTTTGATACGTTCTACAAAACCCTAGATGAGATAGTAGATCAGTCTATGGAAGATATAGAACAGGAAAAAGAATTCGAGACAAAACAGTATGCTATCGACGAATGTAGGGCTTTTTTATTCGTACTCTCATCTACAAAGCCACGGGGGCATAATACTGTATGGCAATAAAACGTGATCCTTTTAAAGTCTTTGGAATAGATAGAACAAAGTATAACGAAGCTGAATTAAAGCAGATGTATCTTGATCTGATAAGAAAATATAATCCAGAAAAACGCCCTGAAAAATTTGAGGAGATCAGGTCTGCATATAATTTTATAAAGAACGCAAAATCTCCTTATGATGCTTTGGCCTTAGCTCCTGTAGAGATGGCATCAACTTGTTTAACAAAAGAGGAATTGGCAATGAGGCTTGAGGACGAACTTGGTATAAAGAACAAAAAAATAAATTTTAAAAAAACGATGTTACTCAAAAAACTGGAGGATATCATCAATGATACTGGGAATTGATTTAGGAACGACCAATACATGTGCCGCCGTTATAAAAAATGGCAAACCGGTATTTATAAAGACAGAGAACTCACAAAATGATCTCCTTTTGCCTTCTATAGTAACATACATTGGCAACGATGAATTTGTTGTAGGAGAAAAAGCTAAGGATCTGTACACAACTAATCCTGATTCAACGATTAAGTCTGTTAAAAGTTTTATGGGAACTAGTCAAGAGATCTTGTTGACCAATCAAAAGACAAAAGAAAAAGAAGTTTTTACTCCAATAGAGATATCTGCTCAAATACTTGCAGAAGTAAAACGTCTTGCAGAAAAGCAGTTCAAAAAAGAGATATACAAGGCTGTTATAACCGTTCCTGCTTATTTTAACGACAATGCCAGAAAAGATACCATAAAAGCTGGAGAACTTGCAGGTTTTGAAGTTATGAGAATAGTTAACGAGCCTACAGCTGCAGCACTAAGCTATGGTGTTCAAAATAAGAAGCTAAAGAATCACTATGTAATGGTTTACGATCTTGGCGGTGGAACATTTGACACGTCCATAATAGAAATTAATGAAGACATCGTAGAAGTTCTTGCCTCTGATGGAGACAGGGCTCTAGGTGGCGATAACTTTGATTACGCTATCTTTAGCCATATATACAGATTACTGGAAGGCAATAAAAAGATAGATCTTAAGAACATAAAAACGATGGCAACTATTCTAAAGGAATCAGAGAATACAAAGAACCATCTTTCTTCCGCTGTTAAGCATAAAATAGAGTTCAGCAATGCAAAGTTTGAGGATACTATATACAGAGAAGATTTTGAAAAAATAATAAAAGATCTTTTGAACAAAACAGTTGTTCACTGTAAATCTGTAATAGAAAAATCAATGTTAAAATCCAGTGATATAGACAGGGTTCTTTTAGTCGGTGGAAGTAGCAGGATACCAGCAGTAAGGAAACTTCTGGAACAGGAATTAAATATACCTGTTAGCCAGGAAATTGACCCAGATCTAGCGGTTGTTACCGGTGCGGCTATACAGGCTGCAATAATAGACGGACAAAAAGTTGAGTCTGTCCTTTTAGATGTAGCTCCGCATTCTTTAAGTGTGTCATGCGTAATAGAAGTTAATGGAAAAATGGTTCCTAACTTTTGCAGTAAGTTAATAAAAAAGAATGCTCCTATACCATGTTCTATTGAAGAAATATTCTCTACGATGAATGATAATCAGAACACTGTAAAGGTTGCCATATACCAGGGAGAAAGTGATTTTGAGGAAGGAAACACTCTTATAAAGGAATTAAAATTCGATGTAACCAAAATCAAAAGAGCTGGAGAGACAGAGATAGTTATAAATTTTTCTTATAGGCTGGATGGAACAATACATGTTCATGTTAGAGAAGAGGGTACTCAAAATAAGACTCAGCATACAGTACCATTACTTAATAAAAAACTGACAGCAGATATTACAAGATTGAATTCATAAAGACTAATTGAGTTGTTTTTCTGTTTTGTAGCTTAAATAATTTTATACTAAATCTTTCAGTCGTTTTAAACACAAAGGAGACTGTTTGTATGAGGATGGTGGAATAGTTGTAGTTGTAAAATTTTAAGTTTACGCGGCAGCAAGAAACTTAAAATTTATACAAATATACTATTCTACCAACGAGTAAAACAGGCTACGTCAATTACGCATGCAAATACGACTAAAAGATTTAGTATAAAATTATTTAAGCTACAAAATATAAGAATAGTTCTCTCTTACTTAAATTTAATCTAAATATATTCAAAAGACGTTTGCAACAAGAGCAAGGGCGTATGAAGCACCTGGAGTGCAAATGTTTACAAGTTTTGGAGGCTCCAGAGACAGGAGACTACAAAAATTAGTAAACATAGTACGACAGGAATGACTAGACCGCAGCGGGTTGCAGTCTTTTGAATATATTTAGATTAAATTTAAGTAAGACTAGAACTAATAGATATCGTATTTTAATAGCCTGCATTCTATCGGGCCGTTGAATAATGGGAACTTTCTTGATGGTTCTAATATAAGGCTGTCCTTAAGAGTAGGGTTGCCTGTGAATACATACGCTTTAAAACCTTTAAAATTGTTTTTTAGGTTCTCACCGTAATTTCTGTAGAGTATCTCTAACTTTTCCACATCTCCAAGCCTGTCTCCATATGGAGGGTTGCAGAATATAAGTCCCTTTTCCTCTGTCTCCCACTTTAAGGTGCTTGAGTCTATCTGTTTAACTTTAATAGCCTTGTTCATGTTTACTGATTCAGTGTTCTCTATGCAGGATTTTACGACCTCAGTATTTATGTCAAAGCCGAAGATTTTTTGTTCGCCATTTCTTATCTTTTCAAATCCAATGTCTATTTTTTCTCTACAAAGTTCCAGCTCATTATTATACAATTCTCTTAACTTATTATCGTCTAAGAACATTTTAAATCCAAGAAAAGCCCAGTGCTTATACTCTGGATATTTTTTTAGTTTTTGTACTTTGATAAAGCTTGGAGGAATATCATATTTTATCAACGCAGACTCTATAAGAAAGGTTCCAGAGCCACACATGCTATCTATAAAGATCTCTTTTTCGTGATTCCAGTCCATTAGCTTTATAATGCCGGCTGCCATGTTTTCTTTAACAGGAGCTTCACCCTGATTGATTCTATAGCCTCTTTGATGCAAAGGATTACCACAGAGGTCTAAATAAACAGCTGCTATTGCAGATCGGACATTTCTATTTGCAAGAGCAATTCTTAGAAGCATATTTACATCTGCTCTATCTGTGTCGACATCCGGCCTTTCCTTATATTTATTCCTAAAAACATCTACGATCCCGTCTTTTAACAACTGACTAAGGTAGATGCTGTTCTTAAAAGAATTTGGATAATAGTTCTGTAATCCATATCCTATGATGGTCTTTATTTTAAAGGTTTGATCAAGGTTAAATATTGAATCCCAAGGGATTTTTTTGGACATATCATATACGTTCTTTTCTGTGTCTATGGCTGTTGAATATAGTTTTTTATAAACTCTACTGGCTGTTCTAGAATGAAGTATTACTTGTATGGCCGTTATCATAGGCCCCTTGAACTCGACCCCGCCTCTTTCCAAGGTGACTTCTTTTCCGCCGACAGCCTGAATCTCTTTAGATAGAACTTCTTCCAGCCCAACTGCACAGGAAGCAAAATAACTTTTGGTATATGGTTGTACTTTTATCTGCATATATAACTCTTTAACAGACAAATGGCCTTTTTTGTATTACAAAAGTCATATGAAATCGTTTCGTGCAAGAATACTTTTTGCAGGCTCTATAGCAATACTTATAGGAAGTTTCCTTTTATTCTACTCCATGTACAGGGTTTCTAACCTAAATGGTCTTATAGTCAAAGATAAGGTTTTTTTTATACCACTGACTAAAGAAGTAACAGAACTTAACGGCCTTTTTCAATCATATCAACTAAACATAAATAAAATAGCAAGTGAACCGGCAAATTATACCGTATATCAGATACAGAATAGTCCTCTAAAAGCATTAATAGAGTCGAAAATTGATAAAATATCACAGATGATAACAACATTTTACACCAATAATCCGGATCTTGAAGCTAAGAAGTATCTGAATAATATAGAGCAAGTTAAAAAATCATTTAAAGATTACAACGTCGCTATAGTAGCTATAGTTCAAGGTTTAAAAGTTGAGGATGTTAACAAGAACCAAGAGTTTGCATTTGTTAATATAGATAAATTTTATAACATAGTAAAGGATGCTGATGCCTCGGTGTCTACTTCTATAAATTCCATTATAGCTAGTTTAGATGACAGTATCACTACAGGTTCAAAAGACACAAGTTTACGTCTTGGTATAGTTGTTAAGTTTTTGTTTTTTATTTGGATAATAGATGTCGCTTTTATTTTCTGGATGTTCATTTACATCAAAAAAATATCTTCTTATATCGCAAAAGTAGCTTCTTCTGTGGCTAAGATAGATAAAAATGAGTTTGATATTAAGGACGTAACAGATAGTATCCCAATACTTAGCGAAAAAGAACTTTTTGAGCTTGGAGACAAAGTTACTAGTCTTGCAAGAAATATCTACGAGGGTACTAATGGTTTTAGGAACAGGATATCATACGTAGAAACAGACAATACTAGACAAAAAATAATAGCAAACTACACGACTGCAATACTTAATTCCATGGATACTGCTGTTATGGTAACAGACAACCTTTTGAAGGTTAGTTTTGTTAATGCTGAGTTTGAAAAACTATGGAAGGTAAAAAACACTAGTATGGTTGATGTGGAGATAGCAGATCTTCCTTTTGTAAGAGTTGTAGAGGGTTGGCATGATTCCCTTTCTAAAATAATGCTCTCTGACGGTAAAAAGGACCTTATAAGCTTTAGCGGAGAGTTCAGGGTGTCTACCAAGGCTAAACGCAATTTAGAGCTACATATAATGCCATTACGCGACCAAAATCCTACAAGAGACATGCTGGGGACTGTAACCATAATCAGAGAACTTGCTTAATCCTGTATAGGGCGTTATAAAACACATAAATACGTTAATTTCGGAGGAAAGATGGATCTGTCACCAAAGTATGCACCACAAGAGTTTGAAAAAGAAATTTATAGAGAATGGGAGAGTAAAGGCTATTTTCATGGAGAAGATAAGTCAGACAAGCCCCAGTTTTCTATAGTTCTTCCTCCTCCTAACGTCACTGGAGCTCTACATATGGGTCATGCTCTAGTTCTAACTATTCAGGACTCAATAGTAAGAAGAAAAAGGATGCAGGGTTTTAACACTGTATGGTTTGCAGGTACTGACCATGCAGGTATAGCTACACAGATGGTAGTTGAGCGTGAATTGATGAAAGAGGGCAAAAGCCGTCACGATCTTGGTAGAGAAAAATTTCTCGAAAAAGTTTGGGAAGTAAAAGATAGGCATCACGGCATAATCACAAATCAGACAAGGCAAATGGGTGCTTCCCTGGATTGGGAAAGAGAACGCTTTACTCTGGACCATAAATTTAGCAAGGCTGTTAATTCTGTCTTTGTAAAATTATATAATAAAGGATTAATCTACAGGGGAGAACGTCTTATCTCCTGGTGTTCAAGATGTAGCACTGCCCTTAGTGATCTAGAAGTAGAGATGAACCCTGGAAAAGGAAAGCTCTATTACATAAAATATTTTGTAGCTGGCTCAAATTGCTCAGAATTTGTGACTGTTGCTACTACTCGTCCAGAAACCTTGCTTGGAGATACAGCAGTAGCAGTAAATCCAAACGATGATAGATTTAAACATCTGCACGGTAAAAAAGTAGTAATACCTTTTGTAGAAAGAGAAGTACCTATTATTTTAGACGAATATGTTGATATGGCGTTTGGTACTGGCTGTTTAAAGATAACTCCTGGCCATGACTTTAACGACTATGAAATTGGTAAAAAGCACGGATTGGATACAATCACCGTTATAGATAAGAACGGTAAAATGAATAAAGAAGCAGTTCAGTTTGTAGGGCTTAACACAAAAGAAGCCAGAGAAAAAATTCTTGTAGAACTAGAAAACAGCGGGTCATTAGACAAAATAGAGGATTATGGGACGACAGTATCAAAATGCAGTAGATGTGAAACTGTTGTTGAACCTCTTTTAAGCCATCAGTGGTTTATAAAGATGGACGGCATGGCTAAGCGTGCTATTGAAGCTGTAAAAAGTGAAAAAATAAAATTCTATCCTACTGGATGGTGGGAAGAAACTTATTATAGATGGTTGGAGAATATAAGGGACTGGTGTGTATCCAGACAACTATGGTGGGGACACAGAATTCCTGTTTGGTACTGTAATGATTGTAACGAATTTGTTGTAGGCGAATTCCATCCATTAAAACAATGCAGATGCGGATGTCAGGATTATCATCAGGATAACGACGTCCTTGATACCTGGTTTAGTGCTGCGCTGTGGCCGTTTGTTGCACCAGGCTGGCCAGAAAGAACAGAGGCACTTAAGACTTTCTATCCAAACGCATTAATGGAAACTGGTTTTGATATTATCTTTTTCTGGGTAGCAAGAATGATTATGTTCGGTCTTGAATTTATGGACGATGTACCATTTAAGGAAGTTCTGTACCATGCAATGATAAGAGATGAAAAAGGCCAGAAAATGAGTAAGACCAAAGGTAACGTTATTGACCCACTGGTAATTACAGATAAATACGGCGTAGATACTTTAAGGTTTACGCTTGCTTCAATGGCAGGACGTGCAAGAGATATAAAACTTTCTGAAAATTCTATAGAAGGCTACAGCCACTTTATGAATAAGATCTGGCAGGCTTCCAAGTTTGCTCTAAGCAATGCAGAAGGTTATGATAAAAAATGTGATGTAAGCAAATTAAAATATCCTTTGAACAAGTGGATAGTTTCTCGTCTAAATAGTGTGACGGAAATAGTTAATAAGAAGTTTGATGTATATGAACTTAACGATGTCTCTGAAACTCTTTATAAGTTTTTTTGGCATGAGTTCTGTGACTGGTACATAGAGTTCTCTAAACCTCTTATAAATGATGAGGCCTCTGCAGGAGAAACAAAGTATGTACTTCTTTATGTACATAGAGAGTTTTTAAAGTTGATGCATCCTATAGCACCGTTCATTACAGAAAAACTTTTCCATGCAAATCCTCTTAAGGATAAAGAGACTATAATGCTGGATGCATATCCAGAGTCTAATAAGAGCTTGATTAATAAAGAACTGGAGACTGATTTTGATACAGTTCAGGAGCTTGTTAGCAACATCAGACATATTAAGAGTATTTATGGAATCAATGCAAAGAACGACGTTATAGTTGTGAGTTCAAAATATTCTAAACTTATAAATGATTTTAATGGTCCTATTCTAAAACTTGCGACTTTAAAATCCATTAAGGTAGAACAGGATGCTAAGTCTGTTGACCTGAGCGGATGTATAAGAGCAGTTCTGCCAGACGTAGAAATCTATATGCCTGCAAAAAAATTTATTGAGTTTGATAAAGAGATAGAAAGACTTAATAAGAAATTGGAACTTGTTAATAAGGACCTTTGTATAACTAAGTCCAAATTAGATAATCAGGGCTTTTTGGCTAAAGCAGGGGCTGATGTTGTGGAAAAAGAAAAAGGTAAACTAGCGGAATTTTCTAAACTAGACACAGAGCTTAGAAGTGCAATAACAACTCTGGAGACTTTTTTAAATTAATGAGACGTATTATTGTAATTACAGGGGATGGTAAGGGCAAAACAACTTCTGCAATAGGAGCCTCTGTTAGAGCGCTAGGTAGAGGTTTTAAAGTACTGTTTTACCAGTTCATAAAATCAAAGGATGCAGAGTACGGAGAACACATCTTTTTTGATAAGAATAAAAAAATGGATATTGTTAGACTTGGAAGAGGGTGCAGAAAAGATTTTAAATATACTGAGCAAGATATCCAAGCCGCAGTTAAGGGATTAAAAAAAATCGATGTAGAAATTAATACTCTTATTAAAAAGAACAGCAGTAAAAAAGAAATATTAATTGTTCTAGATGAAGTCTCTTATCCACTTATATGGAAATGGTTTGATTCCAGCGATGTAATTAAATTAGTAGATAAATACACAGATGTAAATTTTATTCTAACAGGACGCAATATGCCACAGGAAATCATAGATGTTGCCGACACAGTAAGCAGTATTCAAGAGAATAAGCATGCCTATGAGAAAGGAGTTAAGGCACAGGTAGGCGTAGAGTTTTAACCTATTTTAGGACTTAGAAGCAAATCCTAATATATAACCGTTACAATCTTTAATATAGAATTCCTGCATACCGTACCAGGTAACAGTAAGATCCTTAATTATTTCTACTCCGTTTTCTTTATACGATGCATATAAGGATTTAACATCATCAACATCACAGTACAGTGTTGCAGACGCACTAATGCTTTTTTCTTTAAGCTCAGGAATGTCCTCTGCATAAGCATCCTTACTCATGAACATAAAGAACACTTCATCACGATTAACCATTGCATAAACGTACTGTTTATCTGGAGCAAGATCTGTTTCTACTTCCTGTCCACCTTCTGTTACCAACATTCCTAGAGTAAAACCAAGTTTTTCCGTATAGAATCTGACAGTCTTTGCCACATCAGTAACCATCAAATCAGGTGTGAGTTTATTAAATTTTAAAAGAGATTCCTTCTTCAATAAAAATGTGCCTCATAAATTGGCTTGATCTTTATAAATACTCTGTAACAAAAGAGCCTGATTTGTCTTTTATATAATGATCATAAACAGCTGCCGGATTAAACCAGCTTGATATGTCTTCTCTTTTAAAGATGTAAGTTGTGTAATCACATTTTATCTTGTTGCCATAACTATCTGCGATATGTTTGCAGTTCTTTATATCTATATAATTTCCACCTGTTATTGTAATACGATCCTTAATGTTGATCTCCTCACTGCCGTTGTTATACTTAACAAGTTCCATCGGAATTATGAAATCACCAACCGTAGCTTCCTTCTTAATTGTCTCAACTGCTACTGGTTTTTCCCATAGAGCATACCCGTAGTATCTATAAGGAATAACTTCTTCTGACATTTGTGCCATTAATGATGCTGAGCCTAGTACTAACAATGAAGCAAAAAATAATTTTAATTTCATAGCAACCTCAAGTATCTTTTATGTTTATAGTGAGTTCCTTAATAATACAAAATTGACGTAAAAATCAAGGAAAAATTTATGATTTTATAGAAATACAACTATCCCTGCATATGCTACAACCTCAAGACTATCACCAGTCACAAATCCAGAGTTTGTGTAATCTATTAGTTCCACCTTGAAGGACAGCTTTTTGAGCTTTGAATAACGCTTTACTGCTTCCATCATCACAGGAATAGTATAAAGTCCGCACAAAGTTATATCGTGATTTTCTACTACGTCTATAAAACCATCTGTATCTAATTGCTTTATTTTATCTATTGCCATCATGTCTTTCTTTTTTGCTGTCTCAGCATCTTCAAAATGAGTCATGTCAGATGATGCAACAATAAGAGGTATTGAACCAGTTTTGTTTTCTACGTCTATAATTATCTCTGCCAAAACTATTCCAAGTTCTTTAATGGAATTTATGTTCATATCTGCAAGTGTCATTGGGACAATTTTAACATCAGGTCTCAGTATCTGTAAAAACGGCAGATGAACTTCCAGCGCGTGTTCTCTTGTCTGTGCATTGGAGTTAAATTCTGCCTGTGAAAATTTGTCTTTTATCTTTTTTAAAATATTAATATCTGCGTTTACGTCTCCAAGCGGAGTGGACCATTTTTCTGCTGGATCAAGGCTTACAGGGCTTCCAATACCTGTATGGTTTGGGCTCATTATTATAACTGTATCTGGTATCTCTATAGAGGAATAAACTTTTCCGGCGGTCTTTCCAGAGTACACATAGCCTGCATGAGGAGCTACCACAGCCAGAGATTTTGTCTTAATAGCTGGTCCATCAGCCAGTAATTTAGCCAGCAATGTTGTAAGTCCTTTTTTATCTTTAGGGTAAAACTGTCCGGCAACTACGGCCTGTCTTGTGCTCATGCTCAGAGTATAGCAGAAATCCTCCAAAAGAAAATTTCTTGCAATGATTTAATTTAGTACTTATAGTTTTTATGAACATGAGAATTAAATCGCATCCCGTATTGGATTTTATACATAAGAAACAAGTCTCTTTTCTTTTTAATGGAAAGGAGCTTTACGGCTTTTTGGGAGAGCCGGTAATATCTGCATTAAGGGCTAATGGAGTTTTAAAGACCAGGTTCAGCCCAAAGCATCACAAACCTCTTGGGCCATTCTGTATGCAGGGACGTTGTGGTAACTGCATGATGACTATTAATGATCATCCAAACGTAATGGCATGCATAACAGATCTGGAAGCTGGAATGGATGTTAGATATCAAGGTTCAGATCTTGATATAGAAGTATTTAAAAAACTTCCACGCGTAGGAATGTCTCCAGAAATTTATACTAATGCCAAAGATCAGGAACACCCGGAATGTGATGTCGCAATTATAGGTGCCGGCCCTGCTGGATTGGAAGCGGCTTTGACCTGTCATGATGCAGGTGTAGAAAGTATCTTTTTACTGGATGATAAACAGTACATAGGCGGGCAGTTAACACTTCAAACTCATACTTTTTTTGGTAATGAGGAACTTGGGGCATCAAAAAGAGGCTTTAAGATCGCCCAGGAATTATCAGAAAAAATATCCAAGACAAATATAAACGTAAGATTAAATTCCACAGTTGTTGGAATGTATCCTGGAAATATTTTAGCTTTTAAAGACTATGGTAAACTTAATTTCTTGATCGCTAAAAAGATAATCGTTTGCACTGGTGCTATGGAAAAGAACCTTCCTTTTGAAGGCAATTATCTGCCTGGCATCATAGGTGCCGGTGGCGCCCAGACGTTTATGAACCTGCACGGAGTTAAACCCGGTAATAAGGTACTTGTGGTTGGCGGTGGCAACATAGGTGTAATAGTTGCATATCAATTGTTGCAGGCTGGTGCTCAGGTGGTGGCAGTAATAGAAGCTCAGAATAAATTTGGTGCATATAAGGTCCATGTAGATAAGGTTGCGGCATTGGGTGTTCCAATGCTTACATCTCATACAATATTAAGAGCAAACTCCAGTGGTGTAGGCGAAAATAATAATGGTGCAAATGGCAACGGAGAACACGTTGTCTCCGCTACTATTGCTGAACTAGATAATCACTGGAACGTCATCAAGGGCTCAGAAAAAACTGTAGAATGCGATACGATTTGTATGGCTGTTGGTCTAAATCCACTGAATGAATTGTTATGGCAGGCCGGATGTGATTTTAAATTTGTTCCAGAGATTGGAGAAGCTCCTGTAATAGATAATTTTTATACAACTACTAATCAAGATGTGTATATTGCTGGAGACTGTGCAGTAATTGGAGAAGCCAGCATTGCCAGATTAGAAGGAAAACTTGCAGGCCTTAAGGCTTCTTTTGATATTAATAAAGTTCATCCTAGATTTCAGGAAGAATCACAAAAAACTTTTAAGATACTTGATAATATACAGAGCGGAAATTTTGGTGCTCGTCTTGGAATTGGTAAAAAGAAGTTAATGGGCGGAGGAATCCAAAAGGATTTTATTCCAGATCCATTTAATCAAAGTGTCTCTGCTAGTGATTTTAAGGCAAAGGAATCAAGAGTGATAATAGACTGTCCTCAGGATATTCCATGCAACCCTTGTGAAAAATCTTGCCCTACATGTGCCATAATTGTAGGTGATAATATTAATCAACAGCCAAATTATGATGCGCAAAAATGTATAGGCTGTGGCAAGTGCTTGTCTGCGTGCCCTGGAAGAGCAATAATGCTTATTCAGTATAATTATTCAGATACTACTTCTAAAGTTTCAATTCCTTTTGAATTCTTGCCTGAACCAAAAAAAAGTGACTCAGTTGATCTTTTAAATAGAAATGGAGAATTTATCTGCAAAGGTACTATCTTGGGAACAAAGTTTTTTGCTGATAAGGAAAAATGCTCTATAGTTGATATAGAACTTCCAAAAGAGAAAGCATTCAGTGTTAGATCATATAGGTTGTTTGATAATTCTTCATCCGTACAAGTATTAAAGGCACAAAAGATAGATGCTGTTGTAAAAGAACCGACATATGTATGCAGATGCGAAGAACTTACGGAAGAGACAATAATCGATCTTATAAAACAGGGTTATGACACTATAAATGAAATAAAAAGAATTACTCGTTTTGGTATGGGACCATGCAGAGGTAATCAATGCAGACCATTAGTAGAAAATCTTATTAAAAAATATGCAAAAAAATCAGGTCAGGATATTTTGGATGTTAAATTAAACAGAAGGACTATCTATAGAGCACCTACTAAAAGAATAACACTTGGAGAAGCTGCAGCTCTTAATTTTGATAAGCATGAATTAGAAAAACTTAACAGTATAGAAAATAAAAGGACCATACCTTTAGAGATACTTAATACCTTTAGAAGCCCATATATAGATGAGAAAAAGACTATTTCTAAAAAAGTCGTAATAATTGGTGGCGGTATAAATGGTATTTGCACTGCATGGCAATTGGCTAAACATGGCTGGAGCGACATCGTTGTTGTAGAAAAGGATTTCCTTTGCTCTGGTGCAAGCGGTGCGGCCCTTGGTGGAATAAGAACAGGTTTTTCAGAAAGTACAAAAATAAAAAGATCTCAGTATGGTCTGGAATTCTATAAGAACGCAGAAAAAAATATTGGAAAGAATGTAGGCTGGTTTCAGGGAGGTTACGTCTATTTAGCTTTTGATAAAAAAACTTATGATAGCTTTGCTGCTACGCTGGAATTGTGGAAGAAAGAGAATATACAGGCAGAATTCACAACAGATATTCACAAAATAGCAAAATGGCTTCCTGGTCTTGATACTTCGCACATAATGGGAGCGGTATTGTTTCCAGAGGCTGGAGGAGCTAATCCGTTTACCTCTGCCTATAATATTGCAGAAGATGCAAAAAGAATGGGTGTAGAATTTATAACTTCAGATGAAGTCGCTAACATAATAGTGGAAAAGAATCAGGTAAAAGCATGCATAACAGCATCAGGTCTTAGAATAAACTGCGAACATGTGGTTAATGCGGCGGGTTCTTTTGCTGTAAGAGTTTCGAAGATGGCAGGAATTGATCTGGCTGGATATGTCTCTATAGATAGGCACGAAAGTCTAATAACAGAAAAGATGCCTATGTGGTTAGACCCGCTGGTGGTTAGTTATCATCCACAACTTAGCGGATACTGGCAGCAAAAAAGAATGGAAGGACCAGAGGCACAGGAAGGAGAAATCGTTGCATGCTTTACTCCAGCCAAACCTTTATATGGTTTTAATACTTATAGTGATATTTATTGTTTATCCAGAATGGCTCAGTCAATGTTGCTGTGTCAGCCTAATCTGGAAAATGTTGGTATAGTAAGAAGTGCCGCTAATCATTACGTTGGTAGAAAAAGCGGTATAGCAATAATAGGACCAACAATGGTCAAGGGCTATTGGATGAACATTGCACATCAGGGCCATGGATTTATGTGTGCTCCGGGTGATGCATATGCACTTGCCAATTCTATGGTAACTGGTAAAGTTCATGCTTGGATACAAAATTGCACGGTTAAGGAACCCACTGACGTCAGTGAAACGATGGTTTAACCGCTAACATATAGAGGAGAAATAACAAAACATGAAAGTTCAATTACTAGACCTTAAAGCCCAGTATGCGCCTTTTAGAGACGAAATCTCTAAAACAGTCCTTGAAATAATGGATTCACAGTATTTTATAGGTGGCCCTTATGTTAAGGAATGCGAAGATACTGTTGCTAAATATTCGCGTACAAAAAATTGTGTTGGCTGTTCTTCTGGTAGCGACGCTATAATAATCTCACTTCTTGCTCTTGGTATTAAACCTGGAGATGAAGTAATTGTTCCTTCCTTTACTTTTTTTGCTACTGCTGGAGCAGTTGCAATCATAGGTGCTAAACCTGTTTTTGTAGACGTACATGATGATACTTTTAATATTGATTATCGTTGTGTAGAAAAAGCTATAACACCAAAAACAAAAGCAATTATCGCCGTTGATCTATATGGGCAGACTGCTGACCTTGATAAGATAAAAGAGATCGCAAAAAATCATAACCTTAGTTTTATAGAGGATGCGGCTCAGTCAATTGGTGCAGAATATAAGAATAGAAGAGTAGGGGAGATAGCAGATCTTACTACTATAAGTTTTTATCCTGCAAAAAACCTTGGCGCTTTTGGAGATGCAGGAGCAGTGCTTACAAATTCAGATGATCTAAAACAAAAACTTACTATGTTAAGGGAACACGGCTCTTCTGACAGATATTGCCATAAAGTCGTCGGTATGAATGCCAGATTAGATGCTCTTCAAGCGGCAATAATAGTTAAGAAAATAACAAAACTGGACGAATGGACAGAGGCTCGTCAAAGAAATGCAAATATATACTTTGAATCATTCAAAAGAGCAGGTCTAAGTGATTTTGTTATAACTCCAAAACTTGCAGAATATACGACCAGACATATTTTTAATCAGTTCGTCGTAAGAGTACAAAAAAGAGATGAATTGAAAAATTATCTACAGACTAAGGATATAGCTTCAGCTGTATTTTACCCTCTAGGTTTACATATGCAGGATTGTTTTAAGTACACAGGTTCTAAGGAAGGCGATCTGCCAGTTACAGAAAAGCTCTGTAAGGAAGTATTAGCATTACCAATTTATCCTGAACTTACTAAAGAACAGTTGGAATATGTAGTGAACAGCATCAAAGAATTTTACAGGATCTAAAAAAAGAAACACTACGAAGGGTATTATATGAAGACTCAATATCATGTTATGTTCGATGGCAGAATGATAAGCGGCAAGATCTCTGGTGTTGCTAGACATCTTATAAATCTTATCAGCGGTCTTAATGAAATAAGTCCCAATAATAAGTACAGCGTAATAATAAATGATAAAAATGCGCTGGAATATTTTGGAGATAAGGTGGAAATAATCTGGGCAAAGCATAAATTCAGATCGCCCTTTGAATATTTTGAAATACCAAAAATAATAGAGCAGAAAAAACCAGACATTTTTCATAGTCCTTCTCACTCAGCGACTATTCCAGACTGTGGTATTCCATACCTTATAACCATACATGATCTCATAAATATGTGTGAACAGAAAAATGTTTTTAAACTAGCCTATGGCAAGTTTATGTTGAGAAGATCATCTAGGCTTGCAGACAGAGTACTCACAGTCTCTGAGTATTCAAAAAAACAGATAGCTAAAATACTTGATGTTGAGTTAAATAATATAGATGTTATTTACAGTGCCATACAGGAGAAGTTTTTTAAAAAAACAGATGATAACAAAATGCAGGAGATAAAGAAAAAATACAATCTTCCTGACAAATACATACTGTATATTGGTCGTAATGACGCATACAGGAATTTAAAGAATACCATAGATGCCTATCTTAAATCAGAAGTAGAAGAGCCGCTGGTCTTGGCGCTCTATTGGCCTCAAGTTCAAAAATTCTGTCCTACGGTCGCTAAACCAGATAAGATTATCTGCGTTGGGCCTGTTCCAGACAGTGATCTGCCTTATATTTATAAGGCTTCAAGTTTGTTCTTGTTTTTGAGTCTGATGGAAGGGTTTGCGCTACCAGTGGTAGAAGCTTTTGCAAGTGGTACACCTGCAATAATATCTAATGTCTCTTCTTTGCCAGAATTATCTAGAGGCTGTGCTGTAGAGGTTGATCCAACAGATGTGAATGGTATCTCTGCTGCCATAAAAATAGCTATGACCGACGAAGTTTTGAGGCACAGAAATATAGAACTTGGACTTGCAAGGGCTCAGGAATTTACTTCTCAAAAACTGGCAGAAAGAGTGCTAAAAGTTTATGAAAGGGTTTTGAGCGAACACAAAATATAGTTGAAAACGCTAGGCCTTTTATGGTACTCAAAGTTCCAGAGGAAATAATGACAGATAATTCTCTACCAAGAAATGAATACTGTTTTGTCTGTGGAACAGACAATCCTATTGGTCTCAAATTAAAGTTTGAGAAGATTGATCATGGTATCGTGGAGGCTAAATTCACACCGTGTTCACATTTTAATGGTTTTAAAGACGTCTTACACGGTGGTATTATAAGCTCTGTTCTTGATGATGCTATGGACTGGGCAATACATAGTGGAACTAAAAAATGGTACGTTACGACGCAAATGACAATAAATTTTAAGAAGTCAGCACCAGTAGATGAAGCGCTGACAGTAAAAGGATGGTTAGTTAAAGAGGATGGGACACCCTGTCATTTTATAGAGGGTGAAAAAATAAAGAGGATCCAATACGCCAAAGCGGAGTTATTGGACAAAAAAGGTGAAGTACTAGCTTTTAGTGAAGGAAAATTCTTCCAGATATCTAGCGAAAAACTCTAATATTTGAGAAAAGCCTTGAAATCTCTAGTCAAAAGTATTAAAACCCATTGATTTTATTATAGGAGTTAAAAAATGGACCAAGCAGGAATTCAGAAGATTAGAAACATCGGTATCGTTGCACATATTGATGCCGGAAAAACAACTACCTCGGAAAGAATTTTATTCTTTACAGGTATGACGCATAAAATAGGCGAAGTGCATGACGGTGCAGCTGTTATGGACTTTATGAAGCAGGAACAAGATCGTGGTATTACTATTACTTCAGCAGCGATAACTACGTCCTGGAAAAATCACCAGATAAATATAATAGATACTCCTGGACACATAGATTTTACAGTAGAAGTCGAACGTTCATTAAGAGTGTTAGATGGTATAGTAATGTTGTTCTGTTCAGTTGGAGGTGTAGAACCTCAAAGTGAAACAGTTTGGCACCAGGCAGATAAGTACAAAGTTCCAAGAATCGCCTTTGTTAATAAAATGGATAGACAGGGCGCAGACTTATATAGCGCAGAACAGATGATGAATGAAGTTCTAGACGCTAACGCTGTTCTTTATCAGTTACCTATAGGTAAAGAAGAAGATTTTCTTGGTCTGGTTGATCTAATAGAAATGAAAGCGGTTTACTACGATAAGTTGGAAGCAATCTATAAAGAGATTCCATCTGATATGTTGGAAGATGCAAAGACTGCAAGAAACAAGATGATAGAAAAACTTGCAGATTTTGACGAAGTTATTATGGAAAAATACTTAAGTGGGGAAGTTCCTACAGTGGAAGAAATTAAAAAGGCAACAAGACATGCTGTTGCTAATCTTTTAATAACTCCAGTATTTTGTGGAAGTTCTTTTAAGAATAAAGGAGTAAGACTTCTGTTAGATGCGGTAGTAGATTATTTGCCTTCTCCAATAGACAGAGGTGCTGTTGTTGGTTTAGATGTAAACGATCCAGAAATTCCACTTTCTAGAAAACCTACAACTAAAGAGCCTTTTTCTGCAATAGCTTTTAAAATAATAAATGATAACTACGTTGGTCAGCAGACATTTATAAGAGTGTATTCTGGTGAGCTTCATGCAGGTAGTTATGTGTATAATTCAAGAAAAGGTAAAAAAGAAAGAGTTGGTAGAATTTTAAGAATACGAGCTAAAGATAGAGAAGAAATAGAAGTTGTAAAAGCTGGCGATATCGCTGCACTTGTTGGTACTAAATATACAACGACAGGTGATACTCTTTGCGATGATGAACATCAGATACTTTTAGAGCAAATACAGTATCCAGAAACAGTTATAGATATGAAGATAGATGTTCCTAACGCTGCAGAAAGGGATAAACTTTCTATGGCTCTACATAAATTAGCCTTGGAAGATCCTTCTTTTAGAATAAGGCACGATGATGAAACTTCAGAAACTCTTATTTCTGGTATGGGTGAACTTCACTTGGAAGTAATTGTTGATAGATTAAAAACAGAACATAACGTGAATGTTATAGTTGGTGCTCCAGCTGTTGCATTTAGAGAAACTATCAAGACAGAAGTAAAGCATGTAATTAAATATAAGAAACAGACAGGTGGTAAGGGACAATATGCTCACGTTGAGTTTAGGATCGAACCTAATCCAGACAAAGGCATTGAGTTTGTTGATAACATCAAGGGTGGAAGCATACCAAGAGAATATATTCCTGCTGTAGAAAAAGGATTTAGAGGCTCTGCAGAAAAAGGAATCTATGCTGGCTTCCCTATGGTTGATATAAAATATGTGCTTCTTGATGGAAGTTATCACGATGTAGACTCCAGCGAAATGGCGTTCAAGATCTGTACACAAATGGGATTTAAAGAAGCTGTTGCTAAAGCTTCTCCAGTTCTTCTTGAACCTATGATGAAGATAGAGATAAATACTCCAGATGAATACATGGGTGATGTAATTGCCGATGTAAACAGAAGAAGAGGCCGAATAGATAATATGAGACGTTTTCGCAAGGGATCTCAAAAACTAAATGGTGTTGTTCCATTGATGGAAATGTTCGGTTATGCAACATCACTTCGTTCTTTGAGTAGCGGTAGAGCTAATTATGCTATGGAATTTTTAAGATATGCTCCACTGCCAAGAAACGTAGAAGAAAAGGTCTTGGAAGAAGTAAAAAAGAAAAAAGAAGCTAAAGACGCAGAAAGAAAATAGTACGCGATGACTTTTACAGGGATTTGTAAAGATCCCTGTACATTGTCGCGATGTTATCCCAATGATATTTTTCTGAATTGATTTTTCCTGCTTTTATAAGAAATTGTCGTGTTTTTTCATTTGAAATAATAGTAATTATAGCCTCTGCCATTTCTTTTTCAGAGATGGAAGAAAAATATAATACACTATCTTTGCAAATGCTGGTATTTGCCTCTATCCTTGAAGCTATTACTGGAAGACTCACGTTTTGAGCCTCTATAATAGTATCAGGGAAATCATTAATGTGAGATGGGTCTACAAGAGCTATGGCTTTTTTCATTATTGATGGAAGCAGAGTTCTATTTACATAGCCAATGAATTTTATCCTGCTTTCTGTCTCTGTTTTCACCATTTTTTTTAGAGATTCCATATAAGGACCAGGGGTCTCTCCAGCAACTATTAGCCAAGTGTCTTTTATATTTACCTTATTGAATACCTCAAATAGTTTTTCAAGGTTCTTATAAGGTTCTATTTTACCAGCGAACAATATGAACTTTTGAGGTAGTTTATATGGCTCAACATCATATTCCATATAATCACATCTTATTCCTCTTGGTATTATTTTTATTTTTGATTCATCTATAAATAATCTGGAAGCTAATTGTTTTGCCATATATTCGCTGTGGCTTATTATTATATCTGCAGCATTTACAAGCTTTATATGGTTGAACAAATTGGACTTTGTTTTAAAGAACTCTGGAGCTATTAGTTCCTTTATATTAGCTAATTCAAGTATGATCTTAACTTTTTTTGCAGAGCTATATACAGGTACATTAAAATAGTGAGCGATACTGCCAGGCTTTATCGATGACATAAGAGGGAATTTTAGTTTTGAATGAAGGACCTTTCTTATAAAAAGAGGTGTTCTACTTTTTGTGGTCGATTTTTTGTCAAAGTGGAGTTCAGCATCTAAAAGTTCAGGCGAGATATGTAAACTGTAGATGTTTATATCGAATTCTTCATCCTTATAGACTGTTTTATCGTATTTTTTATCTCTTCTTCCATATCTTAGGATTATCTGTTCCAAAACACTATGTGTGTGGTGTTCAGAAGAATATTTTTTTTCCTTTATGGAGTCTATAAAGTAGTAAAGGTTCATGTCAGCCTTTTACCACATAATCTTAGTGACATTAAATCCAAAGTGAAATATTTTTATATACTGTGACTAACAGGGATTTAATAATGGGCATTGACGAAGCTGGTAGAGGACCTGTGCTTGGTCCGATGGTAGTAGCCGGTGTAGCCTTTGATAGAGCTTCTGATGATTTTTTTAAAGCCTATGGTGTAAAGGATTCCAAACAATTATCCACTAAAAAGAGAACGGAGATCTTTTCTCTAATAGAAGAAGAGGCCTCTTGGTATAAGATCGCTGTTATATGGCCAGAGACTGTCGACCATTTTGTAGCTAGTAATGGTCTTAATAACCTTGAGTGTGATGTTATGGCAGAGCTTATAGATTCCATTGGAGTAAAGACCTGTGTCTATGTTGATAGTCCTCTAAAACCAGAAGTCTTTACACGAATGTTATACTCAAGATCAAAGATACAGAGTCAGATAAACTGTTGTTTCAAAGCAGATACAATATATCCAGTCGTTTCATGTGCCAGCATACTTGCAAAAGTGACCAGGGATAGGATAATAGAGGAACTTAAAAGTGAGTTTGGAGATTTTGGAAGCGGTTATCCTGCGGATGAGAAGACAAGGAACTTTTTGTATAATATGAAAGAGGCTCCATTTTTTGTAAGAAAAAGCTGGAAGACATTCAAAGAAAGTCAGGAGAGTTTGTTTTAAGTGGAAAATAAAGTAAATCTTATTAAAAGATTACAAGAGATACAAAACAATAATGGTTTTGTCAGTAAACAAAGCATAGACGATCTCTCTAAAGAAATTGGAGTATCTACGGCACATATATATGGCGTTGCTACATTTTATGCACAATTTAGGTTGAAACCACTAGGCCTCCAT
>JBAXWW010000008.1:0-20218 GCA_037128215.1 bacterium
GGAATGTATTTATAAATTTTAAATTGTATTTTATATTAAGATGAACGAGTTAATATTCTCTTCTCGCGATCCTTTCTATTTTTACAGCCTTACCCGTGATTGGATCAAACTCCATATAAACGCCATTTATCCCGACATTTATTTCTGAGAACTTAAATCCAACTGGACGCTGAGTTATAAATCTCTGGATTATTATTTCCCTATCAACACCTATAACGGTATCCATCGAGCCACACATTCCAAGATCAGTTATATACGCTGTACCATCTGGCAATATTCTTTCGTCTGCGGTTTGAACATGAGTATGTGTACCAAGAAGAGCTGAGACCTTACCATTCAGATACCAACCCATTGCCTGTTTTTCACTCGTTGTTTCAGCATGAAAATCAACTATAACAACTTTATTTTTTGTATCTATTCTTTTTAAAAGACAGGCCATTGCCTTAAAAGGGCAATCAACTGATTCAACAAAGGTCCTTCCCATAATGTTTATTATTACAAAATCATAGTTACCTTTTTTTACTTCTACAAAACCAAGTCCAGGAGTCGCATAATCATCGCTGGTTGGATAATTCAAAGGTCTAATAAGCTTATCGCTCTTGCTATCTAGGTAATTAAAGATCTCTTTGTGTTTCCAGATATGATTGCCTGACGTCATTACATCCACTCCAAGTATAAAAATCTCATCTGCTATTTCTGGAGTTAGACCTATACCACCGGCAGCGTTCTCTGCATTTGCAATAATAAGATCTGGATTATATTTTTCCTTAAACTCTGGAAGAAATCTATGCAGAGCCTTTCTTCCTCCCTTAGAGACAATATCACCTAAAAATATCGCTTTTATCACTTTGCAACACCTACTGCTCTTGTTTCTCTAATAACTGTAATTCTAACTTGCCCTGGGTAAGAAAGTTCTTCTTCTATTTTTTTAGCGATATCTCTAGAGATAACAATAGCTCCCTCATCAGATATTTCTTCGCTCTTAACCATAACTCTGACTTCACGACCTGCCTGAATAGCAAAAGCTTTTTCTACGCCTTCAAATGAATAAGCTATCTTCTCTAGGTCTTCTACTCTCTTAACATAAGACTCTAACATTTCTCTTCTTGCACCAGGTCTTGCACCGCTTAGAGCGTCTGCAGCCTGTACTATAAAGGCCAGAACTGTCTCTGGTTTTTCTTCTTCATGGTGAGCTCTTATTGCGTGTACTATTTCTGGTTTCTCTCCATATTTTTTAGCCATATCAGCACCTATAGAAGCATGCGAGCCTTCGACAGAATGATCTATAGCTTTACCTATATCGTGTAAAAGAGCAGCACGTTTTGCCGTTTTAACATCCATTCCAAGTTCTCCAGCCATCGCTCCAGCTAAGAAAGCTACTTCCATAGAGTGAACATACTGGTTCTGAGAATAACTTGTTCTATACTTTAAAGAACCTATTAATTTTAAAAGTTCAGGATGAATACCGTGAACACCGACTTCAAACATCGCCTGTTCTCCCGTTTCCCTTACTTCTTTGTCTAATTCTTTTTTAACTTTTTCTACTATTTCCTCTATTCTACCTGGATGTATTCTGCCGTCTGCAATAAGTCTTTCTATAGAAAGACGCGCAGCTTCTCTTCTTACAGGGTCAAAACTAGAAATAACAACGGTTTCAGGTGTATCATCTATTATAAGATCAACACCAGTTGCAGCTTCTATAGCTCTTATATTCCTTCCTTCTCTACCGATTATTCTTCCCTTTAATTCGTCGCTAGGAAGATTCACTGTTGAAATAGTCCTTTCAGCAACGTACTCACCCGCATATCTTTGGATAGCTGTTGAGATTACATATTTCGCTTTTTTGTCTGCTTCATCTTTTGTATCTTCTTCTATTTGTTTGATGTATCTTGCAGCCTCATGCTTAGCTTCATCAACAATAAGTTCAACCTGAAGACGTTTTGCCTCTTCTGTTGTCATACCTGTTAATGTTTGTAATTTCTTTTGAGCTTCTTCAACTTTGCTCTTATATAACTGCATTTCTTCTTTTACTTTATTGTCTTTTACAATGAGTTCATCCTCTACATTTTTATTCTTCTCTTCTTTTGCATCAACAAGGCTCATTCTCTTTTCCAAATTCTCTTCTTTGGCCAATAGTCTTTTTTCTGAAGCCTGCAAATCCTTATGTTTTTCTCTAAATTCTAATTCTAGCTCCACTTTCATCTGGAGTTTTTGTTCTTTTAACTGAATGCTCGCTTCCTTTTCTAGTCTATCACTCTCTACTTTAGCCTGATCAAGAAGCTTTGTAGCTTCCTGCCTTGTGGTTGACATAAACCATTTTTCTCTAATGTAAAAATAAATAAAAGTTAGAATTGCACCAAATAAAAAACACGCTAACGAAATATAAAAAACGTTTAACCAAGACATTAGGTAACCTCCTTTAAGGTTTTAAAGAGGTAAAGAATCGATTTGTAAAAGTTCTAAAGATATAACTGTCAGTTTATTCGCTCATCTATAAAAGAAACAAGTTTATCGGTTTTTTCCAATAAACCATCAACTATAACTTGCTGGTTTTGCAGACTACTATGATAGTTATCAGCAATATTCATTGCAGCAAGTAAAGCTATATTTAAAGATGAGGCAGAACCTATGGCTTTTTGTACCTTTTGAATCTCTTGATCAACATATTCAGATACTTTTTTAATATATTCTTCGCCACTTGCACTACGCAGTCGGATCTTTTGCCCCATTAGCTCAACTTCTACTGAATCCTTTCTTTCCTCCTTCATTATATATCCACCCATCTACAATAGTTATTGTCTGGACAGGGGCAGTGTCGCAGTATTTTCGTTAAAAGTCAACCTTTACAGGAGTTTAGAGATAAAAGCTTTGGAATCAAATTTGATAAGGTTTTCAATATGTTCACCTGTACCCAAAAAGTAGATAGGGCATTTGAGTTTTTCCACTGTTTTGATAATGGAACCACCTTTAGCTGTACCATCAAACTTAGTAAGTAAAAGGCCTGTTATTTTTATGAATTTATTAAATATTTCTGCTTGGTTCTGGATATTTTGACCCTGAGTTGCATCAAGGACAAGAAAGGCTTGATCAGGTTCTCTAGTTAAAGCCTTTGATAGAGCCTTATTTACTTTACTGATTTCTGCCATAAGCCCACTTTGAGTATGGAGTCGTCCGCCAGTATCTATTATTAGTACATCAATATCTTCTTCAATTGCCTTTACAACACTTTCATAAGCAACCGAACCTGGATCAGCATTACTACCCTTAGAAAAAAAAGAACACCCAACTTTTTTAGCCCAGTGTTCAAGTTGTTCAACTGCGGCAGCTCTAAAAGTGTCACCCGCAGCAAGCATTACTTTCTTATCATTGCTCTTAAACCAATAAGCAAGTTTTGCAGCTGCTGTTGTTTTACCTACACCGTTAACACCTACCATAATTATTACGTAGGGTTTTTTATCTATTTGAATATCTGCTTCATATGGTCTTAATATTTTAGAAAGTTCGTCCTGTATTATTGAGCAGGCTTGTTCATATTCTTTTACACTTTTAAGTTTATCAAAAAGGTTTTCAACGATAGCTGGTCCAAGGTCAGATTCATATAGTGTTCTTTTAAGATTTTCTTGTGATTCTAAGTTTAATCCATTCTTAGAGGAGAATAGGTCCTTTATATAAGAAAAAAAACTTTTCTGACTTTTTTTACCAAATAAGAACATCAGCGTTTATCTTGAAACCAGATAATATGTAAGTGCAGAAATAAGTCCAGCGGCAGGAATAGTTAGTACCCATGCCCAAACTATCTGACCAGCCACACCCCATTTTACAGCAGTAAGTCTTTTTAGAGAACCAACACCGACTATAGCACCTGTTATCGTGTGAGTTGTACTAACAGGAATACCTAGCATTGATGCTATAAATAAAGAAATAGCAGCACCCGTTTCTGCACAGAAACCATCAACTGGTCTAAGCTTGGTTATCTTTTCACCCATGGTCTTAACGATTCTCCAGCCTCCAGATAAAGTTCCCAATGCTATAGCAGCATGACACGCTAGAACTATCCAAAGTGGAATATGAAAGGTCTTTCCTAATAATCCTGCGCTAAAAAGAAGACCAGCTATTATTCCCATTGTCTTTTGTGCATCGTTACCGCCATGTCCTAAACTATATGCAGCAGCAGAAATTAACTGCCCTTTTCTAAAAACTTTATCAACAGTATGTGGTGTTCTATTTTTAAAGGTCCAGTTAACAATTATTCCTATTACCACACCAAGCAGTAATCCTATCAACGGAGAGAGTACAATAAAAAGAAGAGTTTTTGCTATACCTGCCATAACAAGAGCAGGTGCTCCAGCTTTTACTAACGCTCCACCGACAAGACCACCCATCAAAGCATGGGAAGAACTTGTAGGTAAGCCAAGATACCAAGTTATAAGATTCCACAGACATGAGCCAACAAGTGTGGCGAATATGATATTAGAATCTACAACGTTGATATCTACTATTCCCTTACCTATTGTTCCAGCTACATGAAGACCAAAGAATAAAAAAGCTACAAAATTAAAAAAGGCTGCCCACATAACAGCATACCTAGGTGACAGAACTCTTGTAGACACTACCGTCGCTATAGAATTGGCCGCATCATGGAAACCGTTCAAAAAATCAAAGAACAATGCCATTATTACTAAAAATATTAACCAGAGTGTCATTTGTTTTAACCTACGCTTGTTTTACTAGTATAGACTGAATCGCTTTAGCTGTATGTTCACATGTATCTACTGCATATTCTGCTGTCTCATACATTTCTTTCCATTTGATAACGTAAATGGCATCTTTTGAATTATCAAAAAGATTACCAATAGCTGTTGCTCTAACCTGATCTGCCATATTTTCCAAACGATTTACTTCTAAACAATAATCACAGATACTTGTCCTGTTTTTTGTGTTTTTTAGATGATGAACAGCTTCACAAAGAGCATGAGCTGCTTGTTCTATTATCACAGAAAATTGTTTCATATAAATATCTGGTTCTGTAAGTTTATAAAGTCCCATTCTCTTTGTTATTGCATCTATACCATCAACAATATTATCGATGTGATTAGAAAGAGTAAAAATATCCTCTCTGTCAAAAGGTGTTATGAATGTTCTATTAAGAGTATCTGTTATCTCATGAGAGATGATATCTCCTTCCTGTTCCATTTTATGCATTTTAGCTACATTATCATCATTGAATTTTCCAGAGCTAACAAGTTCATTAAAAAACTTAGCAGACGCATACATATTCTGAGCCTGTCTATCAAACAAACCAAAAAATTTTGGTTCCTTGGGCATAAAAGAAATTTGCATTAAATCCCCCTAGATTATATTTGTTTAAAAAGATTTATCTGTTCAATAACACTTATAGCAGCATCAGAACCTTTATTTCCACCCTTACTACCAGCTCTTTCTATAGCCTGTTCCATATTATCTGCGGTAACAACACCAAAACCTATTGGGGTTGATTCATCCAACATTACGCTAGCTATTCCTTTTGAGACTTCACTACTGACATATTCAAAATGTGGAGTTGCGCCTCTTATTACACAGGCAAGAGCAACTATTCCGTCGTATTTTTTTGCTATTTTTTTACAGGCAAGAGGTATTTCGAAAGCACCTGGGACCCATAGTACATCTATCTTCCCAGCATCCATTCCATGCCTCGATAAAGTGTCTATAGCGCCATCAAGCATGTTCTGGGTCATAAAGCTGTTAAACCTTGAAACAACTATCGCTATCTTGCAAGATTTAGCGTCTAATTTTCCTTCTAGAATTCTTGGCATAAAGCCCCCTTCAATTAAGATCTAGTATCAATCGGCTAAACGGATACCACAAGAAACGAGACTAGTTAATACCTAATTTGTGTCCCATTTTTTGCTGTTTTACCTTCAGGTACGATATATTATGAGAATTTGGTTCAACGACTATGGAAACTGTCTCTATTACCTCAAGACCGTGCCCACTAAGGCCTGCCCTTTTTGCAGGATTATTAGTTAGTAGTCTTATCTTTCTAGCACCAAGATGTCTTAATATCTGAGCTCCAACACCATAGTCCCTAAGATCTGGTTTAAGACCAAGCGCACAATTTGCCTCAACAGTGTCCATTCCTTTTTCCTGCTGAAGATAATACGCTTTTATTTTGTTAACTATACCTATTCCTCTACCTTCTTGCCTCATATAAACAACTATTCCAGCTCCTTCTTTATCTATCATTTGCATAGAAGCATGAAGCTGATCTCCACAATCACATTTTAGAGAAGAAAAAACATCACCTGTTAGACATTCTGAATGAACCCTTACAAGCACAGACTCTTTATTTTTGATATCTCCCTTAACAATAGCTAGATGTATATGCTGGTCCATCTGATTGGAAAAAGCAATTATTTCAAAATCACCGCCGTAAAGTGTAGGCAGTTTTGCTCTGGCTTCTTCTTTTATAAGAGTCTCATGTTTTAATCTATACTGTATAAGATCAGCAATTGTTCCAATCTTAATGTTATATTTTTTCCCAAATTCTATCAGATCGTTTAATCTGGCCATAGTTCCGTCTTCTTTCATTACTTCACAGATTACAGCCGCTGGCTTTAATCCAGATATACGGGCTAGATCTACAGAACCCTCTGTCTGACCAGCACGTTTTAGTACACCACCGTCATGTGCCCTAAGTGGAAAGATATGTCCTGGAGTAACCACATCAGAGGGTTTAACGTTATCTTTAGTTGCTGTTAGTATTGTAGTAGCTCTGTCGTGTGCACTGATTCCTGTTGTGACACCACTAGCAGCCTCTATAGAGACAGTAAAAGCTGTGTTAAAAGGAGACTTGTTGTCATCTGTCATCATATGAATACCAAGCTTATCAATTAACTTGCCATCCATGCTTAGACACACAAGTCCTCTGGCATTGGTGACCATAAAATTGATTATTTCGGGGGTTACATACTGAGCTGCTACGACTATATCACCTTCATTTTCCCTGTCTTCATCATCAACTAGTATTATCATTTTTCCATTTTTTATATCTTCAAGGAGTTCTGGTACAGGGGATATAAAAGACTTATCCACATTATTTATTTCACATTTATTTTTTGTATTATCTGACATATCCGTTTTCCTTTAAAAATGCTTCTGTGACTTCTGATCCTTTATCCAAAGGCTTTTCAGCGTGACCATTTATCATGTTCTGTACATATTTTGCAAGAATATCAAACTCTATATTAACGCGGTCACCCGTGCTTAAGTCAGTAAGGTTTGTCTTCTTAACAGTATGAGGAATTAAAGTAAGCCTAAAAGTATTCTTAGCTACTAGTTCATTAACAGTTAGGCTGACTCCATTTAAGCAGACTGAGCCTTTTTCAGCTAGCCATCTTAAAGAGCCAAGATATTTGTTATCTATTTCTACAAAGAGATCCCAAGAATTTGAATTTTTAATTATCCTTGATATTTTTCCCACAGTATCTATGTGGCCGCTAACAAAATGCCCGTGGAATCTTCCAGAAGCAGACATCGATTTTTCTATATTTACCTTTGCACCACTATTCAAAGTTGCAATATTTGTAACGCTAAGACTTTCACGCGACACATCAAAACCTATTTTTTTACCGTTTACGTCTACAGCAGTAAGGCAGATCCCATTAACACAGACTGAGTCTCCTATTTTTATATCACCTTCTGAATATGGAAAATTATCAAGCTCAATAACGAGCCTATTATTTGTATTGCTTAGGAACTTGCCTGTTCCTTCAACCAAACCGGTAAACACTTAAAGCCTCCCCTCCACACATAAAGTATTCCCTAATTGTTCTGTCTTTGTTATTTCAATATCTGGAAAAGAACTTTCTGTGTCTGTGAATAAAGAATGCTCATCCTTATTAAACCAAACAGGAGCTATAAACAAGGTAATTTTATCAAGATGGTCTTTATCCAATTTTAGGAAAGAGTTAACAAGGCTAGGTCCAGCTTCTATAAAGATCTCTCTCACCCCATATTCAAGCCCCAGTTTTTTTATTAAATTAGGCAAGACAAACATTCCTTTATCATCAATCTCAGCATCCATAAAACTAAGTTTGTCATTTTCAAAACCTTTAGTTTGTTTAAGATCTTTTGTTATAACTACGACACTATCATTAGAAGTAAGAACCTTAAGATCCTTTTTTATATAGTTATCAAGTAAGTCTAAGCTAGGGTCCAGTATTGCTATCTTATTTGGTATTATTACGTCGCCTAATCTGGAATTTAGACTTGGGTTATCTGCTTTGATAGTACCAACACCAGTTATTATAAGATCAGAAAAAGCCCTCATAAGATGTACTTTTTTCCTTGATTCTTCTCCGGTAAACCAGGAATTAGCACCACTACGATTAGTCATCTTACCATTTAGGGACATCGCAGCTTTTAGTTGTACAAATGGAAGCCCAGTTTGGTTAAACTTATGGAAACCAGGATTAAGAGCCCTGCATTCTTTTTCTAGTACGCCTAAAACTACTTCTATCCCCTTCTGTTTTAATACTTCAAGACCGTAGCCAGAGACAGTCTTACAGTCATCTCTAGCACCTATAAAAACTTTCTTTATACCTGCATTAAATATTGCATCTGTACATGGAGGCGTCTTACCTGTGTGACTGCATGGCTCAAGTGTGACACAGATGTTTGCCCCTTTTATATTAACGCCGTTTCTTTTCGCATCATTTATAGCTTCAACTTCTGCGTGGTTTTTCCCATACTCGCGATGATATCCTGCACCAAGGACCTTTCCTTGATCATCAAAGATAACAGCACCTACCCTTGGATTGGGAAGGGTCTTTGCAAAAGACTTCTTGGCAAGTTCTATGGCTAGTAGCATCAAGTTTTCTATCATTAGGTCCGTCCTACCTTGTAATTACAAAGAAAAACTAAGATTTACAATTCAATATTTGATGTTTTTTTATAAAAAAAGCGTTGAAACCCTTTATCCTTTTGTATTATAAGGGCTCAGCTTTATAGTTAAAATGGAGTTTACAATGAACAAATTTATTATTTTCTTAATGTTTCTAATAATTAGTCCTCTGGGTACTTTAAGGGCTTCAGATGACATCCTAGACACTAGCATCCGTGAAGATCTTTTCTCTAATACAGAGATGGACATGATGGAAATAAGAAATAGTTATGATAACTTTTCTACTGCGACAGATGAATTATTGAGAGAAAAACTTTGGGATAATGACAAAAAAGCAATGATCTCTTTATTAACAGATCAATCCGACGATGGTGGTTTAACACTACTAATGATAGCCTCTGCCTTTGGTGATTTAGATACTGTTAAAAACATAATAAATTCTGACACTAAAGTAGAAGACCAAATACTTGTAAAAATCAAAGGTATTAACAAAGAAAAGGACAAAAATTTCTATGACACAACCTTCCATTTTGTAAATAAACAAAAGGAAGAAGGAACTTATATAAGAGCTGTTAGCAACCATGGATACTCTGCACTAACATATGCCGTTATTGGCGGACATTATGACATTGTTGTATACATAATAGAAACCCTAAAGAAAAAACTAGCACCTGATGCTGTTGCAGCTTTTATAAACAAAGACGATAATTATAAATGGAATTCTGTTCTATATTCCGTTGCATATAAACCGATATTTGATTCACAATTTGAACAAAGAGAATTAAACCATACAAAGATACTAGGCTCTCTTATTGCCAACGGTGGAAAAACAAAAGTAGCAGGCAAGAATCTTTATGAAGGAGATCTAGATATCATATCACTTTGCGCAAAGTACGCTCATTTGAATATAATAAAATATTTACGATCATATTATCAGGCACTAAAAAATCAGAAAAACTATCCACTGATAAATGAACTGTTTGGTTCTAATCAAGAATTAGAGACAAAGATAACAAGAGCAACAAAAGTAGCTCTTAGCAACAAGGATAAAACAAAAATAAGTGCTACAGAAAAGAGCAAATATATAGACATTATAACCGAACTTGCTGCATGGTCACAGGATCTGTGTTTTAAACTGGCTTATTCACACTACAGACTAGCAGCTTATAGTCACCACAAGAACGATGTCTCAGATTATTTTGGAGCATATAATTTTATGCTAAGTTATACCTATGATGGAAACAACGCCATAGATGATGTAAAGATCAAGTATGATGATGTGGTAAAAACTGGTGTAAGAAATGAAGAAAAATTTAAATATACTTATCTAGTAAGATATTTAAATACAAGACTATCAGAAGCACAAAAGATCGAATTTGGAAACAGCAACGATTATCAACCAAAAAATTTCCAGGAAGCATACGTAATCATAAAATGGTCTTATAAAAATACTTCTAGGCCTATTAAGGAAACATTTGGGGGACCAGAAGAGGGAACATATACAGATACTGACTATGGTCTCAGCGTAATTCGAATAGACACTTCAAATGGTAATCCAACCTCCGACGTAATAAAGGATGGAGGAACTTGGTTGATAGACAGTAAAAACAGCGGGCTTACTAAGTTCTAAGACTAGAAACTAGTTATGCTTTAGAGCTTTTGCCATATTCCATAGTTTTCTATCTTCTTCGTTGTTTGGTTCTAATATTATTCCATGTGGAACTGGCTTGGTGTGTTTATCAACATGAACAAATGTAATAAAGCCGCTAACGACAGAATCATACTCATGACTATTACGGACAGAAGCCTCTGTGTGGGTTATTATGCTCGTTCTACCAGCAAAAGCAGTTCTACTGGTAAACCTTATTATGCTGCCTAGTCTTATCGGTTTTGAAAAATAAAGGCCGTGCATCTTTAGACAAACAAGTTCTTCTGGTTTTATAAAATAAGTCGCTGCAATAAACCCTGACTCAACAAACCATTCAGCTGTTCTTCCTGCAAACAATGTACCATGATGATTTATATCTTCAGACTTAACCAGCCTGTTAGTTACAAAACATGGAAAAGAATCTTGTTTTATCTTATTCATTTTACTACCCCTTTAGATACCAGAATATTATCTTACAATCTCATTTTTTTCATTAAGTCTTATAACTTTTGGTTTATGGGCAGTTATCTCCTTCTCATCTATATGCCCATATGATGCAACTATAATCTTATCACCTTTCTTTGCTAGATGAGCAGCTGCTCCATTAACAAAGAAGTTACCGCTGCCAGCTGGTTCTTTTATTACATAAGTAGAGAACCTGTTCCCATTAGTAACGTTATATACATCTATTTTTTCATTAACGTACATTCCACAAGCTTCTATCAGATCTGCAGGGATACCAAGACTTCCTTCATATTCCAGATCCGTTCTTGTAACCCTAGCTGCATGTATTTTTGATTTTAAAACTTCTATTAACATAAGACCACCCTCTATAAAATGATATTATCTATTAACCTTGTCTTCCCACTATATGCAGCCACAGCCACAAGGTCTCCCTTTTTGGCCTCTTCTGCAGACATTAAACTATTTGAATCAACTATTTCTATATACTGGACAGCAACGTCACTAGCACTCATTGTGTTCAAACCTACACCTTTCAGGTGTTTTACTTTCTTTTCACCTTTTTCAAAAGCATTTTTGATAGAATTTATTGCCTTGCTTAAAGAAAGCGCCATTGTTCTTTGTTCAGCACTCATATATGCATTTCTGGAACTCAAAGCCAAACCATCCCTATCCCTAATTAGAGGACAGGCGACAACATCTATGTTTAAGTTTAACGACTCGCACATATCTTTGATAAGTATGTATTGTTGATAATCTTTCATACCAAAAAACACCTTATCAGGCTCACAGATATTAAGTAATTTTAGCACTACTGTTAACACACCATCAAAGTGATCTGGTCTGAATTTTCCACAGAGCAATCTACTCTTATAAGAACTACTAACTACGCATCTATCATTAGGATCAGCCTGATACATAGTCTCTACTGAAGGAGTAAAAATGATATCGCCACCAGCTTTTTTTATCTTTTCCAGATCTTCTTCTAGAGTCCTAGGGTATTTATTAAAATCCTCATTAGGACCAAACTGTATAGGATTAACAAAAATACTTACTATTACAACATCACTTTCTTTTTTAGCCTTTTCTACTAAAGAGATGTGTCCAGAGTGCAGGTTTCCCATAGTCGGAACAAGCGAAATTATTTTATTACTTTGCTTAAGCTCTGATATATGTTTTTTTATATCATTAATATCTAAAAATACTTTCATTAGTGTGTAGATTCCTTTTCTTCTCTCTCTATTGTCATACTATTCAAAGGGATACTGCTCTCAATTATTACGTTTTCTACCTCGTCCAATATCTGTGCTGCCACTATTCTCTTTTCCGATTCTTTTATGTATTTTCTTATTCCTTTCTTATCTAGAATAGCAACCCTTGAAGATGGAGCTCCTATAGCTTCCACTGTATTAGCGACGACCATGTCCATCCCTTTTTCTCTTAATTTATTTATGGCGTTGTCTTCCATGTCATCAGTTTCCAGTGCAAAACCGACCATGAACTGTTTCTTTTTACGTTTAGATAGCTCACTAAACACATCTACTGATGGCTTTAATTTAATATTAAGTTCTGCCTTAGATTTCTTTATCTTCTTTGTAGAAGGATTATTGCTAAAATCACACAACGCTGCTGCACTTATATAGATGTCCATTTCTTCAAAAATATCTTTAACGTTGTTTAGCACATCTTCTGTTGTTTCAACAAGAATGATAAGTTCCGCATAGTATCTTATCCATGGAAACCTTTCCACGACCTCTTCATTACAAACAAGTGTAACCTTAGCTCCTCTCAACCAGGCATGTCTTACAAGTTCTACACCCATCATACCGCTTGATCTATTTACGATATACCTGACTGGGTCGATATATGCTCTAGTTGAACCAGCAGTTATAAGTATATTCTTATCAAGTAAAGGTGACTCTATCTGAGCCCTTTCTGTTTCTCCTATAACAACTTCATAGATTAATTTTGCATCAGGCAATCTTCCTTTTCCAGAGGTACCACATGCCAATTCTCCTTCGCTAGGTTCATAAACAAGATAACCCCACTGTCTTAATTTGGAGACATTTTCCTGCACAGAAGGATGTGTATACATATTTGTGTTCATTGATGGAAAAATAAAACATGGCTTATCAAGAGCCAAGATTATATTGCTCAAAAGATCATCACAAGCACCGTGGCATATCTTAGAGATAGTATTAGCAGTCGCTGGAGCTATAACCATAGCATCAGCCCATTGAGCTAAAGAAACGTGTTCTACGTCTTTAACATTACTAAAAAGTTCTGAATAACATCTGTTACGGCTTAATGTTTCCAGTGTAACTGGAGTAATAAACTGCTTTGCATTCTCTGTAAGTATTGTTTTTACCTGATGACCATCTTTTACGAACAATCTTACCAGCTCTCCAACCTTATACGCCGCTATACCACCAGAAATACCTATTAATATATTCATCTGTTTACCTCTTTATTTGCTATGCTTTTCATGCCTCTAAACATCAGATCATCAACGTAAGTAAAATCTTTCGAAGCAATATTCTTAAAAAGTAATCCTGCTCCACCAGTAACAAATAGCTTTAATTCATCCAGACCCATTTTTGCTTTTACGTCATCAATTATTCCTTCAACACCCCTAACAATGGAATAACAAACTCCATTGTTCATCGCTTCATTAGTATTATGTCCCATAAAATCATTAGGCAGACTTGGTGTAATTAAAGGAAGCAGGGCCGTATAATCATTTAGAGCTTTAAGGCTAAGGCTAAACCCTGGAATAATTATTCCACTTTCTAAAAAAGCTCCACCATCTCTATAAACAATTAGTTCAACTGTAATAGCAGAACCTGAATCAACAATGGCACAGGAAGATTTAGTTAGTGTTAAAGCACCCTCAATTGCCAGCAATCTATCAACCCCCATGTCTTCATATGGGGCACTAAAAGAAAAGCCACTATTCGCATCAATAACTCTATACTCTTTATTAATCGCTTTTAATTCTTTCTCTAATCTTTCCAAGGCAGAAGGAACAACACTAGATATAAATATTTTTTCGTTTTTGATGTGGTCAAGAAACTTTTCAACTCTTACATTTGTTGTTGCAAGACTTACAAGAAGACCGGCATCATTAAATATTTTTGTGTTTGTATTACCTATATCTATAAACAAGTTGTTACCCTCTAACTTCCTTAGTATAAGCATTAACCGCATCTTTTATTTCTTGATACAGATTAAGCCTTGGTTTAACAAAAGAAGGCACTCTGTTTTTTGTAAACCCAAGAAGATCATTTATTACCAAAATTTGTCCATCCGTTCCTGAGCCAGAACCTATTCCTATTGTTGGGAGACTTATCGACGTTGTTATTCTTTCTGCAAGTTCTTCGTTAACACATTCAAGTACTATGGCAAAAGCTCCTGCTTCTTCCAATGCTTTTGCATTATGAAAGATATCATTTGCAGAATGTTCTGTGTTGCCCTGAGTTTTGTATCCTCCAAGATTTAAATAACTCTGTGGAGTAAGACCAAGATGACCCATTACTGGAACTCCTGCCGTTTTAAGCATTTTTATAAGCTCAAGATGTTCTTTTCCACCCTCTATTTTTACGCCATGAGCACCAGTTTGCTGCATTACGTTCATAACACTCTCTAAAGATTTTTCCAGCCCCATGGATATACTCATAAAAGGCATATCAACAATTACCATCTTGTCTGGAGCGCCTTTTACTACAGATCTTGCGTGATGTATCATGTCATTAAGTGTTACAGCGATAGTATCTTTGTGACCCAAGATAACATTACCAAGAGAATCTCCAACAAGTATTATGTCTATGTCAGTATCGTTTATGATACCTGCCATGGAATAATCATACGCTGTTATAGAGGTTATTTTTCTTTTTCCCTTTGTAGCAATAATAGTGTTTGGATACATACTCATCACCTCATATTGTTTAATTTATGTAGTGCCTTATCAAAGTCGTAGACTTTCTTTTTTATGTTTATCATAGCCTTTTGCCTGTTATGATTCTTAAAGAAAGATATAAGTTTTTTTGAATCTATATCCTTAAATGAGTTTGAAATTACTTTTTGTACTGATTCCCCATTATCCATATCGTCCCAGATCTTACAGCCTCCAGCCATTGCAAAAGGACTTATAGCTTCATACATTCCAGCCAATCCCTTTTCTTTTATCACATCGATCATATACGAGAGTTCTTGTAAACATTCCTGCACGGCAACTTCTTCAGAAATACCTTTCTTCTTTAACATATTAAATGTCCCTACCATCAGGGCAGGAACACCACCGCAGAGTAAAACTTGTTCTGTAAAAAGATCAGAAACTGTCTCATCAAGAAAACTTGTTTTTATTAACGGTGCTAAGCCAATTTTTTCTGCCATTGATCTTATAATTTCTTCATCTTGTTTGGATTCCACACAATATGCAGAAGGAGTTTTTTTACCATCCAAGTAATTAAAACGTACAGCCTTAGCTATACCCTTTGGTGCAAGCAGGGCTTTTCTTACTTTTGGAGTAAGCCCAAGATATCCGATGCTGTAACCATGCGCAAAAACAAAAAGTGATGACGGTTTTATGTAGTCCTTGTGTTGTTTGAAAAAAGACTCATGATGCTCATCAGGAATTAAAAGACAAAAAACACCACCCTGCTCAAGACCATTTTTTATGCTCATAATCTCAAAGCCGTCATTTCTGACCTGCTTTAATGATTTACTGCCTTCGTTCAAAAGCACATGAACAACGGCACCAGAATCCCTTAAGTTCTTTGCCCAGACCTCTCCCTGATTGCCATAACCTATAATATTAACAAGGAGTCTGTTCCTTGATTCAATAGATTTTGGAGCAGTAAAGTCCTTTCCTTTTTTAAGTTCTATTATTTTCTCAAGGGCAACTTTTGACCAGACACGCCAGCCTCTTCCATCTCTTAGAGCGTTTGGTATTAGACCTGCTTCTTCCCATCTTAATAGAGTGTTTTTGGACACGCCTACAAGTCGAGCAAGTTCATTTGTTTTGTAATATGGACCAGTCATTTTTGACTCCTAGGTATAGGTAGGTATACCCACAGAGCCAATATGTCAAGAGTCTAATCCCCAGCGTCTAATTAGGTTCCTTACTATCTTGGCCGTCTCTTCCATTTCTTCCAAAACAACCCACTCACGAACTGAGTGCATCGCATAGTAACCAACAGCCATATCTGGAGTTAAAAGACCTCTATAGCTAAGTCGTGAACCGTCTGTGCCGCCTCTTGCAGGTTTTAATATAGGGTCAAGACCAGTCATTTTAAAAGCATCTTTCATGTATCCAACGACTCTAGGATCTTTATCAAGTTCATATTTCATATTTTTGTACTGTTCTACTATTTCTATTTCTACTTTACCTTTAAATTCACCGGCAACTTTTTCTGCCAATGCTTTAACTACTTTTCCTCTTTCTCTTAAGCCTTCCATCGCAAAATCTCTTACAAGCCCAATAACTTTTGTATTAGAAACATCACCATCTATTTTTAAAGGATGAAAAAAGCCTTCTCTGTTTTCTGTGGTTTCTGGTCTTTCATTCTTGGGAAGTCTTTCTAAAAATGTAGCCGCCATTCTCATGGAATTTACCATCTTATCCTTAGCCTGACCTGGATGAGTATTGTTACCTGTAAAGTGTATTGTCATGCGGTCGGCACAAAATGTTTCTTCAGAAATACTGGCATTACCCTCGCTATCCAAGGTATATGCCGCGGCAGCATTTAGTTTTTTTATATCAAGAAGCTCTGCTCCATGCCCTACTTCTTCATCTGGTGTAAAGATCAGCAAAACATCACCATGTTTAAATTCTTTGTCATTAACAAGAAACTTTGCAATTTCCATACATATCGCTGCACCGCATTTGTCGTCTCCACCAAGTAATGTACTGCCATCTGTAGTTATAATTGTTTTACCCTCTTTTTCCTTTAGTTCTGGAAAATCAGAAAGTGTTAATACGACGTTGTTTTTAGGGAGCTTAATATCTGAAGGTTTATAATTTTTATGAATAATAGGAGTGACATTTTCTGCATCAGATTCAGGAGAAGTATCAAGGTGTGCAATAAAACCTACTGCTGGAGCTTTTACATTACCTTTAACCCTTGCAACAACATAACCATTTTTGTCGTGTTCTATATCTGTAATACCAAGTTTTTTTAGGTCCTGGACTATTATCTTTCCAAGTTCAAACTGCCCTTTAGTTGTAGGTATAGTGTCTGTTATTTCTTTTGATGTAGTATTTACTTTTACATATCTTATAAACGCATCCAACAGATACTCTCTATCAACCTTGTAATCATGTTCCATTACCCATACCTCCCGTTAATTAAGCTATCCCTCTTATCAGAGTAGAATAAAAACCTTTAGACTCCATAATATTTCCAAAAAGTTCTAACTGACCATTCTCGTAGTCAGACTTTTGTTCATCTAGGTTCACTACATTACATTTTTGGATAAAAATCTTGTCAGATGGATTTAAAAAACCCAAGAGCTCAGACAAGCTGCTGGTATTTATAAAATCAGGATAACAAGTCATTCTAATTTCATAATCAATACCCGAATCCCTAATCATCTTATAAGAACCATAGATTATCTCTCCATCTATACCCAAACATTCTTTATATCTACTAAAAGATGTTTTAAGGTCTAAAGCTATATAATCAACGAGTTTTTCATCTATCGCCCTTTTTACTATCATCGGTAGGGACCCATTTGTATCAAGTTTTATTAATAGACCAAATTTACTCTTAATCTCTTTGCAAAAGTCTAAAAGATCTTTTTGTAATGTGGGTTCTCCGCCAGTAATCGTTATACCGTCTATGAATTTATGTCTTTCTTTTATTATAGCCATAACATCATTTGTATCTAATAATTCAGGCTCTGCAAAATCAAAGGATATCTGTTTATTATGGCAATAGGGACATCTCATGTTACAACCAAGAGTAAAAATAGTTGATGCAATTTTACCTGGATAATCGACTAAGGTTGTTTTTTGTATCCCTGCTATTTTCATCAGATCTGGCTCATTTTATAAGTAGACCTGATCTCAAATTCTGCCTGTTTACCCTTATTCCATTGTCTTACTGGTCTATAAAAACCAACGACCCGTGAAAAAACTTCTGTTTCACATGTCCCGCTATTTTTTGGACAAACATCATGCCTTCCACCTAAATAACCATGCTGATTACATATTGAGAAGGTAGGTGAAAGTGTAAAATAAGGAAGTTTAAAACCGTTGGAAATTTTTCTTACAAGATTTTTACATGATTCAGAGGAATCTATCGTCTCTCCTATAAAACCATGAAGAACTGTTCCACCAGTATACTGTGTTTGTAATTCATCCTGTAATTTTAGAGCCTCAAAGATGTCTGTCGTAAAATTAACAGGAAGATGTGTTGAATTTGTATAGAAAGGAACATCTTTACCCTGAGAAACTATTGTCGGATACATTTTTTTATCTAACTGCGCCAATCTATAAGACGTACCTTCCGCCGGAGTTGCCTCAAGATTATATAAATGTCCTGTTTTGATCTGATAATCTCTAATGTGGTCTCTCATAAAAGTAAGAATCTCTTTTGCAAATCTTTGTCCATTTTGAGTTGCTATTGTTTCTCCAAAAAGATTCAGACAGGCTTCATTCATTCCAACTAAGCCTATAGTCGAGAAATGATTTGCCCAATATTTATCATAATGTTCTTTAACAGATTCTAAATATATTTTAGATACTGGATAAAGATTTTGGTTCATTAATTTTTCTAATATTTCTCTCTTTATTTCTAAAGACTGTTTTGCCAATTCCATTGTTTCTAAAAGTTTATCTTTAAATTCCTGCTCGTTATTAGAAAGAAAACCTATCCTCGGAAGATTTATAGTAACAACACCTATTGATCCCGTCATAGGATTTGAGCCAAAAAGACCACCACCCCTTGCTATCAATTCTCTATTGTCCAGTCTTAACCTGCAACACATAGACCTTGCATCTTCTGGTTTCATATCACTGTTAACGTAATTAGAAAAATAAGGGATTCCATATTTTTTTGTCATTTCCCATAAAAAATCAAATTCTGGGTTATCCCACTGAAAATCTTTTGTTATATTATAGGTAGGGATAGGAAAAGAAAAAATCCTACCCATAGCGTCACCACTAGTTAGAACCTCGCAAAAAGCCCTGTTCAGAATTATCATTTCTTTTTGAAAATCTTTATATGTATCCGTTGGATGAAGTTCACCCTTCCATAGTACTGGTTCATCTCTATGAGTCGATGGAACTTGAAGGTCCATTGTTATATTTGTAAACGGTGTTTGAAAACCAACTCTTGTTGGTACGTTCATATTAAAGATAAATTCCTGAACAGCCTGTTTAACTTCTGTATAGGTAAGGTTGTCATATCTTATAAAAGGAGCCAAATAGGTATCAAAATTGGAAAACGCCTGAGCACCAGCTGATTCACCCTGAAGAGTATAAAAAAAGTTCACAATATGTCCCAGTGCAGAACGAAAATGTTTTGCTGGTTTACTATGGACCTGTCCATAGCCACCCATAAAACCTCTAGTTAAAAGATCCTTTAGATCCCAACCACAGCAATAGGTGCTAATATGACCTAGATCATGAAGGTGCAGATCTCCGTTGGTGTGAGCATCCCTTATTTCATTAGGATATATTTTGTTTAACCAGTAAAGGGCAGAAACTTTTGAAGAAACATAATTATGGAGTCCCTGTAGGGAAAAGCTCATATTACTATTTTCTTTTATTCTCCAGTCATCACGACCAAGATATTCTTCTATAAGATCAACTGAATCTAAAAGAAAACTTTTTGTCTCTCTTATTTTTCTTCTTTGTTCTCTATATAGAATATATGCCTTGGCTGTTTTTGCATGACCTAATTCTATTAATGTTTTTTCTACTAAATCCTGTATTTCCTCTACATTAGGATTAGTTACCCCTGCGTGTCTTTTAAGCAGCAACTGATACACATGAAAAGAGACATGTTCAGAGATATCCCTGTTCTTTCCACCAATTGACTTAGCAGCCTTAAAAACAGCGTCAGCTATCCTCGATTGATCAAAAGAAACAAGATCACCTTCACGGTTAACAACAAAAAGGACTTTTGAAGATTCAAGATTGTCGAGCATCCGATACCCCTCCAGAGAGATTTAAGATTTGATTGGAAAAACTAACCCCGTAA
>JBAXWW010000009.1:0-19671 GCA_037128215.1 bacterium
ATTAAGACCCTATTATTCCTGCTGTCGGCAACAAATAGGCGTCCCTCTGATATGGTCAAATGTTTCGGTTGGTTAAGAGTTTCTGCTGTTGGTTTTTTTGCTCCCATATTAGCCTTATTAGACGTAAAATTATTTTGACCAATAACAAGATCAGCATGCCAACCATCCATCGTCGGAATTTGCTTAAATACCAAAATTCTGTTATTTCCTGTATCTGATATATAAAGAGTTTTTCCATCACTATATACAGAGGATGGTTTATTCATTGTATTATAATTTGCATTTTCACTACCCTTATTAGATTCAAATCTACTCGCTGAAGATTGCCCTAAAACAACATCAAAAGGCACCTTTCCATCGTTAGGTAATGTATTCCAGATCAAAACTCTGTTATTGCCTGTATCAGCTACAAATAACTTAGTTCCATCATAAAAGACACCTGCAGGTTTTTTTAAATTAGATAACACAAGAAGAGGTACTGCCTCTTCTGTTAGAGGAAGTTTAAAGACCAGCACCCTATTATTACCAGTATCTGCTATAAACAGTTTTTTATCTTTTATAAAAAGATCAGTCGGTACTTTTAGTTTCCCTGTAAAAAAAGTAATGTCGGATTCAACTCCGCTGGTCTTCATTATTTTATTCCAGACCAAAACCCTGTTATTACCAGTATCAGAAACATACAGAAGACCATCATCATCCACGGCAACACCAGAAGGATTGAATAGGCTGCTAGGTGATGGAACATCTAAATCCCAAAGATTCTTAAGATTCCTCGCAAGATCAAATTGTCCAATAGCTACTGATGCTACTGCAGAAGCAGATGCTGTTGATTCATTTATATTATCAGAAAAGAAAAGAATTTTACCAATTTTACCGCTACCTCTAAGTAAGAGTTCCTGGCAGAAAGCATATTTTGATGTCTTGTTTATAAGTTTTATGTCAGAATCTAGATCTCTATATATAGTATGCCACCTGTTATCTGTAAACGTGTCACCAACGCCTATATAAAGTTCTCCGTCTTTCTGTTCTACAAAGTCTACTGGTTTAGGAACATAGTGTATATACCTTGCAATTGTGTCCGTTTGTAAGAGTAACGCGACATCGAATGGTTCAGAAAATTTCATATCCAAAGAAATAAAAGGACGCCCATCTGACTCAACATTTCCAGAGAAGCCTGTATATTTATATCCATTTAAAACACCGTCTCCATATGTTTCTACTACGTCACCTTTTTCTACATCGTTAACTTTTTTTATCTCAGCACCTTTTGGTTCATTATCGTATACAGACCAATCTTTCGCCAAATCTGAGCCTATTGGTGATTCTGCTAGTAATTTAATATCTGTTATCTGTCCATTACCTCTTACTAAAAAAGCACTAACAGAACTTATATCCATACTAGGTACAAGTTTTTTTATATCTTGCTCTACATCTCTTGTTATAACATTCCATCTGCCATCTATAGTTTCTTTTCCTAAACCATAACTAATGATTCCATTCGAGCTATCATATGTTCCAACAGAATCTGTACTATCATAGCTAAGTATATATTTACCTTGAAGTGTATCGCCTAAAACAAAGACTTTATAGGGCTCTTTTGTTTTTATCTTCCATTGCAAGATTATGTTGGTCCTTATTTTCCAATAAGAGCCATCAGTGTTCCTTAATCTAAAATTAACATCATGACTGCCTGAATCAAACTCTATAACATTATCCAAGACTGGATCAGAAATAGAGAAGATTCTTCCTCCCTTACCAATCTTATCCCACCCTTTTATTTCTCCCTTATTAAGAAGGACTTCCTCTGGCAAAGCATCGATTGCCCAGATATCATCAATATAACCTGAGCCTCTAAAAGAAATGGAATCTATACTTAATAACTCTGCTTTAGCAAGAAAAGACTGAAGATCTTTTTCTATATTTCTGGTTACAACTTTCCATGTTCCATCTTTGTACTTGGAACCTATTCCTATATGTAGATACTCGTTATTGCTATTAGCCCTATTCATAAGATCACTATATAAAAGGTTTTTTACACCCTCGTTGGTAGTTACTTTTATTTGAACGATGAAAGGGGTCTCAAATTTCATTTTCCATTGAATGGTCTTATGATCCTTAATGTTAAGCGTTTCTCCTTTATCTCCCTTATAGGTAAAAACATTATTGAGGCCAAAACCTCTAAGTCTTATTACATTTCCTCGTTTTTTATCAGCACTAACATAGTCAACACCTATAGACGTACCTATTGGTCCATTAACAGTCCACCTACTCATCTTTGGTTGTGTAGCATCATCTATAACTTGTACCTCTTTTTGAGAAAAAAGCAGACATGGAATCAAGTTAAATAAAAGTATAATGTTAAACATAAGCTAGATTATACCACTCTTTTTTATTTGTCGCAGAGCTTCATATGACGATATAGCAACAGCACTAGAAAGATTTAAAGACCTTACGTTGTCAGTTTGCATAGGTATTTTGACAGTATTGTTTGCATATTTTTCAAGGAACACATCAGAAAAACCACTATCTTCAGGACCAAAGACAAGCCTATCCCCATCATTAAACACAAATTCAAAAAGCTCTTTGCTAGCTTTTTTTGTAAAGACAAAGACACCGTTTACTTGTTCATCTATGCCTTCATACAATAAGAATTTTTCAAAAGACTCATGAAAGAACAGCTTTACATGAGGCCAGTAATCCAACCCAGCTCTCTTTAAATGTTTATCATCAAGGCTAAATCCAAGCTTACCGACAAGATGAAGTTCAAAATCATTTGCAGCACATAATCTGGCTATATTACCAGTGTTCTGTGGAATTAGAGGATTAACTAGAACAATTTTAAGCCTAACCAAGCTCTAACCTCAACATCTTAAGTTTAGATATTTCATCTCTAACTAATCCTGCTTTCTCAAACTCTAGTTTTCTAGCATGATCTATCATTTTTTGATTTAGAGAAACTATCGCGGCATCTATTTGCTCTGTATTTTTGAATTGTTTAAACTTATCAGCCTTATCTATAAGATCATCTGAGTAATCCATATTGGTCAAAGCTGATAGTGAGCTATGTATATTCTTGATGATAGTCTTTGGAGTTATATTATTCTCTTTGTTGTATTTTATTTGACGTTTTCTTCTTCTGTCTGTTTCACTCAATGCTATTTTAAGACTATCTGTTATACGATCTGCATACATTATAACTCTACCTTCAACATTTCTTGATGCTCTACCTATTATCTGAATAAGAGATCTACTCGACCTTAAAAAGCCTTCCTTATCAGCATCTAATACAGCAACAAGCGTAACTTCTGGTATATCAAGTCCCTCTCTAAGAAGATTTATACCTACTAACACATCAAATTTTTTACGTCTAAGATCATTGATTATTTCTATCCTTTCAAGTGTAGAGATATCTGAATGTAAGTAATTAACCCTTAACCCTTTTTTTAGATAATATTCAGTCAGGTCTTCTGCCATCTTTTTTGTAAGTGTAGTAACAAGAACTCTTCCGCCTTTATCAACAACTGGTTTTATTTCTCCCAATAAATGATCAACCTGATTTTTGCACGGATGGATATCTATTTCTGGATCGACAAGACCTGTAGGACGAATTATCTGCTCAACACAATCATTATCTACTTTATCCAATTCATAAGAACCTGGAGTAGCAGAAACATACACAAGTTGGTTAATACTATTTTGGAATTCATCAAAGTTAAGAGGTCTGTTATCAAGTGCAGAAGGTAATCTAAACCCATACTCTATCAATGTAAGTTTTCTTGATCTGTCCCCCTTATACATTCCACCAATCTGTGGAACAGTTATGTGTGATTCGTCTATAAAAACAAGAAAGTCTTTTGGAAAATATTCCAACAAAGTAGGAGGAGCTTGACCTGGAGAACGACCAGTAAGATGTCTTGAATAATTTTCTATTCCTTTACAGTATCCAAGTTCTTCCATCATTTCTATATCATAGTACGTTCTTTCTTCTAATCTTTTAGCTTCCATAAGCTTCATTTGTTTTTTTAGATCTGGTATCGCATTACCAAGTTCTTCCTGTATTCTTTTTATAGCCTTTTTTGCTATTTCCTTGCTGGTAGTATAATGGCTGGCTGGATACAAAAATATTTTTTCTTCTCTGGAAATTACTTTTGCTGTAATTGGATCAAAGATACTAATCCTATCTATCTCATCTCCAAAAAATTCTATTCTATATGCAAAATCTTCTTCATATGCAGGCAATATCTCTACAACATCACCCCTAACCCTAAAAGATCCTCTGATAAAATCCATATCATCTCTTTTATAGTGGATATCCGTAATCTTTCTTAGAAGGTCATTTCTTTTAATTATGTCACCCTTAGAAACAATTACGCTCATTTTAAGATATTCTTCTGGAGAACCCAGACCATAAATACATGAGACAGAGGCGACTATTATTACATCTCTTCTGGTCAATAATGAACTTGTGGCAGCATGTCTTAGCTTATCTATCTCATCATTTATAGCGCTGTCTTTTTCTATATAGGTATCCGAGGCTGGAATATATGCTTCTGGTTGATAATAATCATAATAACTAACAAAATAAGAGACCGCATTATCTGGGAACAGTAGTTTCATTTCTTCATAAAGCTGGGCAGCTAGAGTTTTGTTTGGAGCAATTATCAGTGTTGGTCTATTAAGTTTTGCGATTACATTGGCCATGGTAAAAGTTTTTCCAGAGCCTGTAACACCAAGCAGAACTATTTCTTTTTCACCACTTTCTAATTTAGTGACTATTTGCTCTATGGCTTGCGGTTGGTCTCCACATGGAGAATGGGGAGAAACTAATTTAAACATCTCTACTAACCTACAAGTTCTTTAACTTTCTTAATTCTTTCCACTACTATATTGTTATTTATTTTAATCATTATAGAGTCAAGCGGAGGACCATCTTTTTTACCTGTCAGTATAACTCTAAGTGTTTTAAAAAGCTTTCCTCCCGTTAAGGAACTTGAAGAAACGATTTTTTCTTTGAGGCCCTTCCAGTCTGAACCAGATATTAAAGAACCAGAAACGGAACTATGATTAAATAAGAGTTCTATTATTTGATCTCGTTCAGTGTTTTTATCTATAAAATCTTCTTCAGAAACAGGATTTGGCATAAATAGATCAATGTTGCTTATTAACTCAAGCAAGGTTCTGGTACCTTCTTTAGACAAGGAAACTATCTCTATAAAATCCTTTTCATTATAATATTTTTTCCAGTCAGCATTAAAAGACATATCTCTTAGTAAAAGAGCTAAAGCCTCTGCTGGGTCAAGCTTACTTATGAACTTTGCGTTTATATGTCTTAATTTTTCCACATCATAAACACAGGCAGAAGAAGCTGTATGTTCATATTCAAAAGTTTTAGCAATTAATTCTTTATCAGCTGTCTCATCAAGGATCTTTATCCCACCGCCAAGAAATGCCAAGTGATTGAACATCGCTTCAGCCAGAAAACCCATTTTTCTATATTCATGTATTGGTATTCCACCGCTGCGTTTACTAAGTTTTGTTTTATCAGGAGCCAGTAACATCGGAAGATGTCCATATTTTGGAAGGTTTTCCTTCTTTACACCAAGAGCCAAAAATATCATTATCTGTCTAAAAGTATTGGAGACGTGATCTTCTCCTCTAAATACATGAGTTATATTCATGTCTATATCATCAACAACAACGGCAAAATTATAGGTTGGAGTACCAGACTGCTTCATAACAACAAAATCACCTATAACATGCAAAGGGTTGCTCATAACACTCGTAGCTTCTTTGTTTTTTATAAGATCATGAAAACTAAGCATATCGTTAGAACTATTTAAGTCGTTTATGAATTTATCTACGTCGAACCTTAGGGTACAATTTTTTGTATTCTTCTCTTTTTCAGTTCTTTCTTCTGCTGTAAGATTTTTACATTTTCCCTTATATCTAGGTGGTTTACCTGCTTTTACCTGACTAGCTCTTTCCTGTTCAAGATCTTCCTCTGTACAATAACACTTATACAAGAAGCCTCTCTTCAAAAGTTCTTCTGCAAGTTCAGTGTATCTTTTTGTTCGCTCACTCTGTCTAAAAGGACCTTCATCCCAAGTTATACCTAACCATTTTAGGTCATTTATTATTGAGGTTTCATGATCAAGAGTTGATCTTTCCTCATCAGTATCCTCCATTCTAAGTACATATTTAGAATTATTTCCAATAGTCCTTTCATGCTGGACAAATAAAGTATTAAATATCGCAATCCTGGCATTACCAGGATGTAGTCCACCTGTTGGTGAAGGCGCAAATCTTACTCTGATATCTTTATTACTAGTCATTAAAATTCCTTTCAAGACTTACACAGGCCATAACCGCTAAGCCTTCTTCTCTACCTGAAAATCCCATTTTTTCATTGGTCTTTGCCTTTATATTTACTCTTGCTGTACTAATATTAATAGCTGTAGCTATTTTTTCTATCATCTTATCCATGTAAGGAGACATTTTTGGTTTTTCTGTTATTACAACAGCATCTACATAGATAACTTTACTATCTCCGATAAGATTTATCGTTTTTTTAAGAAGATCTATACTATTTGCATCTTTCCATTTTTTGTCTGTATCAGGAAAATTAGAACCTATGTCTTTTTTCCCAGCTGCACCAAGTATCGCGTCTATTATTGCATGAGTTAGCGCGTCAGCATCAGAATGTCCATCCAATCCAAACTCAGAAGGAATTTCCACACCACCTAAGACAAGCTTTCTTCCAGCCTTGAACTTGTGGCTATCGTATCCTATGCCTGTAACTGTATTTAACATTTAACAATCCTCTTTAATCAATAGTTCTGCGACCATCATGTCTGAAGGATGAGTTATTTTTATATTCCTGCTATCTCCCTCAACAATTTGAACATTGATACCAAAAAGTTCTGCAACAAAAGCATCATCCGTGGCTATATTATCCTTCGGAAAGGACAAATATGCCTCATATATTTTAGCAAAATTAAAGGCCTGAGGAGTTTGCACTCTAACAAGATTTGCTCTATCAAGGGTCTTGATAACCTTGTTCCCAGATCTTTGTTTGATCGTGTCATCTGTTGCTATACAAGGAATAGCAGCCTCATGTTTTGCCATAGTTTCAAACAACCTATCCAGAAGTTTTATGCTAAAAAGAGGTCTGGCAGAATCATGGATCAGAACATTTTTACAAGATGGAACATTTTGTTTTATCCACAAAAGTGCATTCCAAACAGAATCCTGTCTGCGTTCTCCACCGTTGATAACACCAAGATTTTTAGAAAAGTCATGACACAGTTTTTTTGTCTCTTCCAAATATTCCGGATTAGAAACCACAAGGATCTTGTTTATTTTTTCATATTCCTGAAATTTACAGAGGCTATGTACAAGGGTTGGCTTTGCTCCAAGGATAAGAAATTGCTTTGGGCAAGAGCTTTTAAATCTTAGACCAGCACCAGCAGATAATATAACCGCTATGTTCATAAATTTTAGGCTTCAGGATTGAATATTTTCTGTATCTCTAATTCGATTTTTTTCTCGTTAACGCCTTTGGCGAGAGCAAGTTCTTTTATCAGCAAACTCTTTGCTGTGTCCAACATTTTCCTTTCACCAAAAGAGAGGTCTTTGTCGCCTTTAAGAACGATAAGGTCTCTTAAGACTTCTGCTATCTCAAATACAGAGCCAGATTTTATCTTTTCCATATATTCCCTGTAACGTCTGTTCCAGGTAGATCCTATAACTGATCTTTTTTTCTGTTTAAGGACATCATAAACTTCTTTTACTTTTGCCTGTTTTATAACCGGTCTTAGACCGACGTTAGCTATATTACTTACAGGAACAAGAACGTTCATTCCTGTATCTAGAATACTTATTACTAAGAACTCCATCTTTTCGCCCATAATAGTCTTTGTTTCAACAGCCTCTATTTTACCAACGCCATGTGCAGGATAAACAGCAAACTCACCCATTTGAAAAGGTATCTCAACTTTTGCTTTTGGTTTTTCCTTTAATTGAACAGGAGCTGATACAACTTTAGCTGGAGCATGATGAGAACTATGTGCATGATGTGTACTGTGTGCATGGTGTGATGTTTTAACTGGAGCGTGAACAGTTTTTGCTGGCGCATGTACCGCTTTAGCGGGAGTATGTGTCGCTTTAACTGGAGCATGAACTACTTTAGTCGGTGCATGTGTTCCCTTCTGCTTAGTTTCTAATTTGTGCTTAACTTTAGTTTGAACTTTAACCTTAGTATGTGTTTTAGCTTTAACTTTAGCAACAGGCTTGGCTTTAGGTTTAGCTTTAACTTTAATTTTAGATTTTTTATTAGGCACCGTTTTTGTAATACCGCCTTTATGAAAAATTGGTGGAGGTGAGGGGACTCGAACCCCTGGCCTTCTGAATGCAAATCAGAAGCTCTACCAAACTGAGCTACACCCCCACATTGGTAAAAGCAGGTACGCTTGTACCTGTATTTTGGTATTTTTTCAAGTTTTTTATTATTTTAGTCTATCCTTAAGAAAGGGAAAGCTTTGCCTTATCTTCAAAAGCTCTTCCACATGTATTTCTGCTGAATTTAAGCCTTCTTTATTAGCACAATTTACAAGCTCATTTCCTAGGGGATCTAAAATCATTGAATCACCAGAATATGTCAATTTGGGCTCATTTCCACATCTGTTGACACCTACAACAAAACTTTGGTTTTCTATAGCCCTTGCTTTAAGTAGGGTTATCCAGTGTTCTCTTCTAGAAGCTGGCCAGTTAGCTATAACATAAAAAACATGTGTTTTGACAGCCTGGTCCCAGAATAAATATGGAAAACGAAGATCATAACAAATTGAAGGACAGACGATAAAATTATCAATGTTAAAAGTAAGGTTCTCTTTTCCTGGTTTGTAATGATTGTGTTCATCGCCGTAACCAAACAGATGTATCTTAGAATACTGTGACAATATCTTACCGCTTCTACTTATCGTTATATTTCTGTTATTAGATTCAATTACGCCGCCAAAACTTATATTACACTTATGTACTAGAGCAAGATCTTTGAAAAATTTTATATCGTCATTGTTAATAGTCGTCTTGCTAAGGTCCATAGAAAAGCCGCTAAGCGTCATTTCTGGGAATATTATCCAATCTATATTTTTAAGATCAGAACCACTAAGAATTGACAGTATTTTATTTTTATTCTCAGCTTTGTTCTCCCACGAGATATTGTACTGAAAAAGACCTACTTTCATTCAGCTTCTCCGTAATAAAAATTTGTTGATTTTCATATAACATGATAAACATGCTCTTGCTATGGAATTTAGTTACCCAGTCGGCATGATAACTAACGTCAATGCCAAAAGAATAAGGAAGACAATAATTAAGGCCTCCGATCTTTACCAGATCCTAGGTGGAGAGACCAAGTGTATCCACAGAGAGACCGCAACATTAGAAGAACTTAAGCAAGCACTTGCTGAATTTAGAGAGAAAAAGATAGAGATAATACTCTCAAATGGTGGAGATGGAACTCATCAAAAACTAATAAACACATTAATAGATAATTTTAGAGACTATAGCCCCTTTATCGTTCCTCTAAAAAGTGGAACAATGAACATGCTCGCAAATAATTTAGATTTAAACATACAGCCACATGACACTGTAAGATGGATAAAAAATCTAATGGAGAAAAAAGAAAAACCAGTAATATCCGTAAGGAGCTTACTTCAAATAGATTCTCCGCAACTTGATAAACCTCGTTATGGTTTTGTGTTCATCTCCGGGTGTGGCTATAGAATACTTAATCTTTATTATTCATACCCAGAGGGAGGAAAGAGGAGTGCCTCTAAAGCCATTATTTCATCTATGGCGGGATGGCTTACAAATAACAAACTATCAAAAAACATATACACATACACGCCATCTAAGATACATATAGATAATAAGGTGCATGATTTTCCATATTTGATTACTTTAGTTTCCAGTTTAGAAAAACTCGTACTTGGGTTTTCTCCATTCGCATTAAAACATGTTAACCATGATGGCTTCTTCTTTATGATAGATGGACAGCCTATGACAAAGAACTACAATTTACTAAAGTTCTTTAAACTTTCTGATGAAGAAGAATGGAAAGAAAAAAGGCTGGTCAGCAGGGCCAAGGTAATAACATAAATGTAGATGAAGGCTTTAGCATAGACGGAGAGTTGGTAAAACTAAAACCATCATCAACACCTGCTGAAGTAACAATAACACAGGGCCCGAAGATAAACTTCATAACGCCAATAGTGGAATAAAGGTAATAAAATGAGAAAAGAAAAATGCATTGAATCTATTTTGAACATGATCCCTGATGAGTATAGAACCAATATAGAATCTTTGGACATAAAGGCTTCCGCAGAAGGGACAAGGATGTTGATCTTTAGTTTATTAAGGGACCAGCATTTAAAGTTCAAAAAAGTAATTCCACTGATTGAAGATAGAAAAAACATCTCATTTTACACAAAATTTAAATCTAAGTTCTCTCATGTTGGTGGGTTTACACACGTCTTTGATAAGGTAAATGAGTATGGTTATAACATATCTCCATACTGGCCTCTAACTGATTACCCTCTAGACAACTTCTATAAGAACATTAAAAACTCCTCACCAAAAGGAACCACAAGAAATGCAATAATAATAAATACACATTGTGGAATTATTCCTATACATCTTAACAAATTATATAACAGGCTCTACTGTATTGATGTAGATAAAAACTATGCAGCAGAGGCAAAATCTAATTTAAGACTTAACAAGATAAATAACTGTATGCTTTTTGAGACGAATGTCAGCAAATGGTTAAAAGAGTTTGAGGACCATAAATACACACCTCCTGGGAAAAAAGCCAAGATAGGACTGGCTGTTTGTGACTGTTCATTGATGTCTAAAGACTCCTGCGGAACTTTAATTAACATAGAACCAGAAACAGTAATCTTATTTTCGACAGATCAAGTCCATTTAAAAGAGCTAAGTGCTTTAGTAGAATCTAAAGACAACTACGAAAAAACTTATGAGACCTTTTTAAATAACTTTTATATAAGAAAAATTAAGAGGAAAGAAAAGATTGAAGAATAGCGAATACAAAGATATCGCAGTAGAAGCGGCTCTCCTTGGCGGAGTAGTACTAAAAAAATATTTTAATAAAGTAACTACTTATGATGTTAAGACTGATGCCGGTATAGTTACAAAGGCAGACAAAGAATCAGAAGAGATTATTTCTGATTTCTTTTCAAAGAAAACACCTGGATTTAGCATATTAGGAGAAGAATCTGGCCTCAGCGATAAAGGCAGCAGTAAGTGGATAATAGACCCACTTGATGGTACCACTAATTTTTTTCATGGTTTTCCACACTTCAACGTTTCCATAGGTCTGGAAATCGATAATGAGATAGTAATTGGTGTTGTATATAATCCTATAACTGAAGAGATCTTTCATGCAGAAAAAGGTAACGGCTCCTACAAGAATAAAACTAAAATGTACGTATCAAAAAGAAAAAAACTTGCTGAAGCAATGCTAGGTACTGGCTTTGCGTATCAAAGGGATATCACTCTAGACGATTCTTTAGAGCTTTTTAAGAGATTCACTCCACTTACTCATGGTATAAGACGACCTGGTGCAGCAGCTCTGGACCTTTGTTATGTTGCCTGTGGTATATATGATGGTTTCTATGAAAAGACTCTAAACGCATGGGATGTAGCAGCTGGCTCATTACTTATAACAGAAGCTGGTGGAAAATTATCTAACTATGAGGGCAAAGAATTTTCTGTTTACTCAGCAGAAATAGTTGCTTCCAACAACTTAATTCACGATCAAATTATCAAAATTATAAACGCATAACCATATAATAATATTTTTATCGCTTACTAAATTTCAGGTTTAATACTGGAAACCGTCAACGAAGGATCAAATTTTGTTTTTGGGAAAGGGATATTATTTCTTTCTATTTCGTCGTAGAAAGTTGGTACATAGCCCGTAGGTAGCATTTCTCCGATTATAATACCCTCTTGGCTTCTGCCTTTTTGAACAAATCTATAAATATCCTTTGTTTGATATCTTCCAAGTTCATCTATACCAAGAACTTCGCTGATATGTGTAACTTTTCTAGAGCCATCGTAAAGTCTTGCAGTACATATTATTATATTTATAGCTGCACCGACCTGGGCTTTTATCGCCGCGGCAGGGACTTCAACTTCTGTCATCATGGCAAGTGTTTCAAGTCTAACAAGTGTTTCTGTTGGTGTGTTTGCGTGCACTGTTCCCATACTACCACCATGACCTGTGTTCATTGCAGAGATAAGGTCAAGAGCCTCTGAGCCTCTAACTTCTCCTACTATAACTCTATCAGGTCTTAATCTAAGAGCAGACCTAAGCAAATCTCTTATGGTTACAGCACCTCTTCCAAGGTCATTTGCAGTTTTAGTTTCAAAAGAAACGACATGATCTGCATTTATCTGTAATTCTGCAGAATCCTCTATTACAAGTATCCTTTGTGCCTTAGGGATCCTTCCGGCTATACTGGACAGCAACGTAGTTTTACCAGAACCAGTTCCACCAGAAACAATTATGTTCTTAGCAAGAAAAACACAAACATCTATAAACCTTGCTCCATCTATAGATAAAGCGCCAAAATTTATTAAGTCCTTAAGAGTTAAACTAACCTTAAAGAATTTTCTTATTGCTATGGTTGTGCCATTTCTTGCACAAGGAGGCATTACGACGTGCACTCTGGAACCATTTGGAAGTCTTGCATCAAGGGCAGGATTTTCTTCATCCAACGGACGACCAACAAACTGAGCAATATTTCTTGCAGCAGCCTGCAAAGAACCCTCATCCTCAAATTTAGCATCTGTTTTTATTACTCGTCCCTTTCTTTCTATAAAGATCGTGTGTGGCCCATTTATCATTATTTCTGTAACACTTTCATCCTGTAGATATTCTCTAACAGGAGCAAGAAAATTGGCTATCGTTGCTTCAAAAACTTTCTTATTATTTAGCCCGTTAGAATTCATTAATGTTTTGTTCCTCTACTTGCCTGAAATTGATCCACTATAGTTTCTACTTCTATCTTACTAACATCAACACCCTCATTCTCTTTCTGATAGATAAAATCTATAGCAAAGTCACAAAAATCTTCAACTTCCTCATAAGGAATAGAGAACTTTATACACTCTTGAGTAAACACCCTTAAAAGCAGCAGATGGCTAACTAACGATGGTATTTCTTCTAAACCAAGATTATCATCATCGTTATCTATGTAATTATAAGCCCTCAATATTTGATTTATATCATCCAATACTTCTTCAACAGTTGCCATTTGAACCTCCTAAAAAACTCTTTGCTATTTCTTTATCATCAAAATGATGTTTTACACCTTTAATTATTTGGTAATTTTCATGACCTTTACCGGCTATAAGTAACACTTCCTTGTCCTTATTCATATTCTGTATGGCTTTTTTTATAGCCATTTTCCTATCAGGAATAACTTCAAAACAATTAGGTCTCATGCCAGCAATAATACTTTCTATAATATTAATTGGTTCTTCGTCCCTTGGATTATCCGAGGTAACTATGGAATAATCGCTAAGATCAGAAACAACTTTTCCCATCTTTGGTCTCTTACCCTTGTCCCTATCTCCACCACAACCAAAGACAGTTACTATCCTTTTTTCTGGGAACACATTCCTAAGACTTGTTATCACGTTCATTAACGCATCATCTGTATGCGCATAATCCACAAAAACATTAAAACCCTTAGCAACCCTTTCAAGTCTTCCTGGAACAACAGCCTCGTTGGCAAGTGCGTCGTATACTGTTTTATAATCTATCCCGTAAACTTTCATGCCAACTGTTATAGCTGCAAGTGCATTGTATATATTGTGCTTACCTATCAATGAAATTTCGAATTTATATGTTTTTTCTGCATCTCTAACGTAAAAGATAGTGCCTGAATCGTTGAACTCATAAGACTCAACCCAAAGGTCAGAATCAGGATTAAAACCATAAGTAATTAATTTAATACCACTGAGTAGTTTTACAAAATCAGTTAATTTTTTGCCATACTCACAATCAGCGTTAACAACTGCGAACTTATTCTTCCTAGAACTTTTTGGCAAAATATCAGTAAATAATTTTTTCTTAGCATTAAAATAATTTTCCATATCCTTATGGAAATCCATATGATCTCTTGTAAGATTGGTAAAGACAGCGACTTCAAAATCAAGATCGCTTACTCTGCCTAGCTCTATCCCATGTGAAGAGACTTCCATCGCAACATGTGTTACCTTTTCTTCTACCATCTCTTTTATTATTCTTTCAAGATACAGAGACTTAGGTGTTGTGTACTCTACTTCCTTGATCTCTTTACCCTTATATCTGTAAAGAATAGTGCCTATGACTCCAGGAACAAAACCTGCACCTTTTAAAACTGACTCTATCATGAACGTTGTCGATGTTTTACCGTTAGTTCCAGTTATCCCTATAAGGCCAAGTGACTTTGATGGACTCTTATAAAAAACGGCGGCGGCTCTAGAAACAGCATCTACAACATCTTCAACTACCACAATTGGATATTTCTTATCTAGGACCAGGTTAAAACTTTTTTTATAGGATTCATTACGAGTCCCTTTTGCCTTATCATAATAATCTTTAGAGACTACAAAAGCAGAAGCACCGTTATTTAGAGCTTCTTCTATAAAAAGATTACCGTCATCCTGTAAACCTTTTATGGCAAAAAAGATGTTCCCTTTTTTTATGCACCTTGAATCATATTCCACATCAGTAATAATGACTTTATCGTCTATATTTTTAGACCAAATTATTTTAAGATCTGACAATAAATCTGTAAGTTTCATAAAACCCTCTTAATCATTAGAGATCAATGTCCCTATGTTGAAATTCTCTGGATCTGCTATGGCTATAGTAAGATTGTTCTCTCTAGCCATATCTATTGAATCTCTACACACTATCTTTCCGCCTCTGTTAGCAATATCACACAATGTTTCATAGGTTATCTTGTCATACTTGACTACATGCTGGTTAACCTTTGGATCGTCGTTAAATATAGCTCCGACATCTTTAAAGAGGACACAAACATCTGCTTTTAAAGCAGACGCTACCGCAACTGCTGTTATATCAGAACCACCTCTTCCAAGAGTTGTAACTTCTCCACAATCTGTTATTCCCTGATAACCTGGTATAACAGGAACTACACCGTCTTTGATCAAAGACAAGATATAACTTGGATCAACATCTTTTACCTTTGCTCCAAAATAATTATCGTCAGTTTTTATTCCCAGTGTCGTAAAATCTAAAGACCTTGCACTAATCCCCATTTTAAGAAGTACCATACTAAAAAGAGCTGCTGATTTTATCTCTGCGGTAAATAACAAGTGATCAAGTTCTCTTTTATAACCACAGCCATCTATATTGGCGGCTGATTCTATTAATCTATCTGTTTCATCGGCCATTGCAGAAACAACAACAGCAACTTTTTTACCTTCTTTGATACAGTCATGCACTCTTTGTCCTGCAACTCTAAGTTTATCAAGATCAGATATTGTCTTACCACCGAACTTAAGAACAAAAATAGACATCTAGTGAGTCTCTCCTGATTATCCTGCTATACCCTTAAGCCTACTTACACCTTCAAATATTCTTTCTATAGGAGACGTAGTAGAAATCCTAAAAAAACCTTCTCCATTTTTTCCAAAACCTCTACCAGGCATTAGAATTACTTTCTTCTCTTTACAGACTTCTGTAATAAATTCCATAGAATCTGTATGCCCTTTTGGTAAAGGAGACCAAACAAAGAAGGCAGCATTAGTATCATATGGTTTAAAACCAACTTCTCTCATTAGCTTAAGAGTTTTTTTCATCTTATCTTCATATTTCTTAGCAACTTCCTCTATATATGAGGTCATCTTCAGCGCCAAAGCGGCGGAATATTGAATTGGAACGAACTGTCCTACATCAAAGACTGATTTTATTTTTCTCACTTGCTCTATGACGTCTTTATTACCGACCATATAAGCCATTCTCCATCCAACCATGTCAAAGGTCTTGGATAGAGATCCTATTTCCACACAATAATCCTTTGCTCCATTAACTTGCAACAATGTCGGATGTTTAAAAAATGATATATCTCTATATACAGCATCGTAACAAACAACGACATTATGCTCTCTTCCAAAATCAGAGAACATCTTAAAATCATCCATGGAACAGACTGCACCTGTAGGATTATGAGGGTAGTTTAGATACATAAGCTTGGTATTAGGCTTACAAATATCATCTAGATCTTTTCTTGTTGGTACATAATTAGTTTCTGCCTTTAACGGAAGCATCAAAGGCTCTGCACCTGCAAGAAGAGCACAATTAACATAAGCAGGAAAAGATGGATCTGGTATTATCACACCTTCGCCATCGTCTATACAGGCCTGTGCTATAGAGGCAAGACCTTCTTTTCCACCCATAAGAACCTGAACTTCTGTCTCCGGATCAAGATCTACGTCGTATCTATCTTTATAAAAATATGCGACTTCTTCCCTTAGGACTTTCAAGCCTTTTTCAACGTTGTATATGTGGTTTTCTGGATACTTAAGACGAAGAGTAAGCTCAGACAAAACCTCTCTTGGAGGAAGCCCCTGAGGCAGTCCTCTGCTAAGGTCTATAAGCTCTGGATCCCCATTTCTTAAGACGTCCAGTTTTCTAAAAATTAGTTCTTCTATCTTGGAAACTCTTTGACTGAATGAATACTTCACTTTACACTCCCTTTAATGACACTGCCCAATATACTAGGAAAAGAGTTCGATTGCATTAATAAAATCATAGCTGGTTTACCCTCTGGAGCCCGCATTGGTGACGACTGTGCGGTTATAAGGTGTGGAAACAAAAACATGCTTGTATCCGTAGATACCTTTGTTGAGAACGTACATTTTGACCTTAAATATTTTGATCTCTCTGAAGTTGGCCAAAGATGCTGCGAAGCATCACTATCTGATATCGCCGCTATGGGTGGAAAAGCCCTTTATGTCACTTTCTCCATTTCTGTACCAGATTACAAAATGATAGATGCTGTATCTACTGGAGTAAAGAAATCCTTGTTACATCATAAGGTAAAGATAATCGGAGGAGATACTACTTTTAGCGATACTGTCATTTTAAGTTTTACTGTAATAGGAGAAGCTACAAAACCGATATATAGATCAGGAGCAAAACCTGGTGACAACGTCTATGTAAGTTCATATACAGGTCTATCTGATGGCGGTCTTTATGCGTTAAAGAACAAAATAAATGGATTTAAAATACTAAAGAACAAACATAAAAAACCAACTGCACGTCTAGATATTGCTCCAAAGATATCAAAACATGCAAATTCAATGATAGATATTAGCGACGGTTTAGTAAGTGAACTTTATCATCTGGCATACGCAAGTGATGTTTCAATAGTTATAGAAGATGTCCCAATACATAAAGAGTTAAAAAAGCTAGGAACTGTTTCTAAAATAGATCCAAAAATAATGACTTTTTATGGTGGAGAGGATTTTGAGCTCTTATATACAAGCTCAAAAAGACCATCACAAAAACCTTTTGGCTTTTACTTAGGTAAGGTAATAAAATCGAAAAAGAATAATTGCGTTTATTTAAAAAACAACGACGGAACCACTAATATTTTACCTGCCAATATTGGCTTCAAACATTTTAAGTAGTATAAAAGCTATATAGTTCTAGAGATCAACACTACAGGTAAGCCAACATTGATGGCCATCTCATTGAAGTGTTCCAGTACGTCCTGAAAATCTGTTGTCTCCGTCTTAGAAAGATCATAAGAAACGGCACTAAGATCATCTACTATAACCATATCTATAAGATTTTTATCTTTTAACTCTTGTACTTTTATCCAAAAATTACTGGAGATCTCGCCTTCTGCGACGTGAAAATTAGAGTTGTAAATAATTGAACATGCTTTTTCAAAATTTTCCTGTGCCTCAGTTACCAAAGCACCTTTTTTTACCATATTCTCATTTACGCCACTAAGAGCTAGAACCATCTTAGCTATTATTTCTTCTCTTGGAGCCTGAAAGCTCAAATATAAAACGCCCCTGCTATGTCCTATAAGGTCTAAAGATAACAAAAAAACTGGATCCCTAAGTTCTAGATCTCCTTTTGGAGCATCTAAGAGTGTAAGAGGAGCTTTTATTACAGCGCTAGAAATACCTGTAGATAAAAGGCCAAAACCTAAGCCTTTTACATTAGAGAATAACCGTTTTGTTCTTATTCCATTTAGATTTAATACGCTGCTTTCATGTTTTTCTTTGGACAGTTTCGACTCGACCGTAGCAAAACCCATAGACTCACCCCCACTCGAACTACTAAAAGCAACAACGTGTGCTTTGAATTTAGAACTTAACCCCTACTAAAATTATCACTCAGGACCCTTTTAACTGCAATGATAATTTCGAACATTTTTCAGAAAAGACTGCCAACCCACTGTTTTCAACCCTAATGTCAATATCCCCACAGACCCCTGTCATGAAAATAGGGAAAGTAAAATCATTTGAAAACAACTTTGATTTCTCTAAAAGAGTTCTATCTCTTGTACAAAAGCCAAGAATTGGCTTTGAGCTATTTAATAATTCAGAAGGATTATCTTTTTTATTACAATGATGTGGCATTTGGCAGACAAGATTGGGCGCCTCTCTTTTGTTATTCCTTAATATCTCTTCAAGATGCTTTTTAGGTAGATCCGAGTTAATCATAAATTTATAGTCGGCAAGACTAACAAAAAAGGATAAAACAGTCTCATTATTTTCTTTCTTATACTTGTAAGTATTTTTATGTTCTTGTTTACAGTTTGGATGAAAAAATCTTATTGAACTTGCTCTATCCAACTCAAGATTAATACCATCACACGCTAAAACAACATTTGTTTTATTCATTAAGCCGTTCTGCAAGAAATAATAATACTCTGCTCTGGATATTATTATGTTCCTTACATAAAACTCACTTAGGAAATCCTTCATTCCGCCTATGTGATCAAAGTCACTGTGAGTAATAATCAAATAGTCTATTATGTCTACTTTTCTTCTTTTGATCTTACTTATTACTTTTTGAGAGCTGAATTTTCCAAAGCCAGTATCTACTATTATATTTTTAGATCCATTACTAATAAAGAGTATATCTCCACTACCTGCTATTCTTTTTGGCTTTTGAAGATCAAAAATAATAAGTTCATTCTTCTGTTTATACTCAAAGAAGCTAAAATACAAAACAGTAGTTATGCTTATGGCAGTTACAGCTATATAGAAGTAAATTATTTTTCTTACATTAAAGTGCTTTGAATATTTTATACCGAAAAAGAATAGTAATAACACGGTATAAAGTATGATCACCTCTGTGGTATTAGCGTTGAATGTCTTAATCTTTGTAAAACGGCTTATCCAACTAAAGAATCTTAGTAGATACAATAAAACATCAGTAGAGATATTCATTAAATATATAACGCTGTGTACTCCAGAAAAAAACAACAACATCAGGACAATATTGATCGGATAGTAGATAAAACAAAAAAAGGGTATAACAACAAAGTTAGCTAAAACATTATTAACATCAAAAGTTCCACTGCTATGTAGGTTAAGAGGAAG
>JBAXWW010000010.1:0-18941 GCA_037128215.1 bacterium
CTTTTGGAATAGAGATACCTTTTGTCTCAAGCGCTTCTATAAACTTAGGAATATAACCAGTTGCTACAAACTTACCAATAACCTTTCCTTTTGCATCTACTCCACTCTGTTTGTATACAAAAATATCATTTAGAACAACTTGATCTCCTCTTAGGCCTCCTATTTCCGTTATATAAGTAACCTTACGCGAACCATCACTAAGACGTGATTGCTGTATAATTATATTTATAGCTGAGGCTATCTGCTCCCTTATGGCTTTCGCTGGAAGGTCCATACCAGCCATCATAACTAGAGTCTCCAATCTTCTCATACAGTCTGTAGGTGTGTTAGCGTGGATGGTCGTTAAAGATCCATCGTGTCCTGTGTTCATAGCCTGCAACATATCAAGTGCTTCACCAGACCTACACTCTCCAACAATTATTCTGTCTGGTCTCATTCTAAGAGTACACTTAACCAGATCTCTTATCGTTACTTCTCCCTCACCCTCTATATTTGGCGGTCGTGTCTCTAACCTTACAAGGTGATCCTGTTGAAGTTGCAATTCTGCAGAATCTTCAACTGTTATTATTCTTTCATCATTAGGTATCATTCCAGATAAAATATTTAAAAGGGTTGTTTTACCAGAGCCTGTACCACCTGAGATAACCACGTTAAGCTTAGATTCTATAACAGCTTTAAAAAACTCTCCTATATCTTTGGTTATTGAACCAAAATTTATAAGATCTTCTGTCTTAAGTTTTTCCTTTTTAAACTTTCTTATTGTGATGGTAGGACCATCTAGCGCAAGCGGTGGAATTATTGCATGTACTCTTGATCCATCCATAAGACGAGCATCAGTATATGGAGATTTCTCGTCGATCCTTCTGCCTATTGGAGCCAAGATCCTTTCTATAACACCCATCAATTGTTGTGATGAAGTGAAAGTATATTCGGAAAGAGTTAACTTTCCTTTTCTTTCTATGTAGATGATATCAGGTCCATTGACCATGATCTCTGAAACATCTTGATCAGCTAATAGATCTTCCAAAGGTCCAAGAGACAGAGCTTCGTCTAGTATGGACTTGATAAGTTGAGCCCTTTCTTCTCTTGTCTTCATAAAACCTAAATCTTCTTTTTCCAGCAAACCAATTACAGTTCTCTTTGTTTTCTCGTAAAGTATATTTAACTTGTTTGGATCATCCTTGGACTCAAGGTCCATTTTTTTAAGATCCATATTATCTATGAGTGCTTTATGTATTTTTCTTTTTAATCTTGTGGTCTCTGAGACAGCACCTGATTTTCTTTCTTTAACACTAATAGCTTTTTCTAAGATCTGAACGCCAGCACTATCTTGTTTCGAGCTTACTACATCAGATCTTTTTGATTTATTAAGACCAAACAAGGAATCAAGAATACCTCTTTCCTGTAGAACTCTGGCAATATGATAAATATTCCTTGCTACAAGGCTTTTAGGAGAAGAGATTATTGCTGGTTTACCTTTTGTTATAGAGGTCATACATGTTTCTGTATCTTCATTTACAGCACCTAATATCTTAACACCAAGATTAGCCTGTACGATATCTGGAGTGATTGGACTAGACGGATTATATTTGTTTATAATAACTTTTATTATATCAGGGTGAAACAGCATTCCATTAAGCTCGTCAATTAAACGCTTACTGTGCTTTAAAACAAGTATTTCAGGATTGGTAACAATTATGATCATAGTAGACATTTCTAAGATAGAGATAACCTGTTCAGTTAATCTGCTACCACAATCAGCCACGGTATAATTAAAATTATCCATAGCACCATCTAAAACTCTTTTTATATCACCTGATGTTATCGTTCCATAATCAGAGATCTTCTCTACAAAAGGCAAATAAGACAAACCGGTGGAGTGCGTTGCTACAAATTCTTTTAATATCGCTGGAGTTATTCTTCCTGTGAATTTTGAGATATCTGCTACTGTTTTTTTTGCCTTAAGTCCAAGAATTATACCCTGATCACCACAAGTATCAGGATCAGCATCTATTAGAAGCACAGGTCGTTTGGTATCAAGAAGAAAAGACAGAGCAAGGTTTGTAGAAATAATACTTTTTCCTACACCTCCCTTACCGCCAAGTACTGCTACAAGATACGATCTATTTAATCCTTCCATTCTTACCTTATCCTAAATTTTTCTTTGACTTCATTACTACCGTCACTGGCAGACTTAAGAATAGTAGGTGTTATAAAAACAACAAACTGGGATTTATTTCTTTGAAAACTCTTAGACCTGGATAGATTTATTATTATATTCTCGTCAGAACCGCCGTTACCATAACTTCTGCTGGAAATATTATTAACAATACCTCCAACCGCTGCTGTTTCGTCGGACTTAAGATTTACAGATGTTTTTACACCATCCTCGGATGTTACAGGAACACCAATTTGAGACATAGAAACGACCTGGGATACTTTTATTTCTATACCAACATTGACATCCATTGATGTTTCCTTATTACCAACTATTGTAGGCGTTATACCTATTCCCATACCAACAGGTGCTGAAGCTGTAGTTGCACCCTGGGTTGGTGATGTTAGTAAGTATGGATAGTTTGTAGTCTTGTTAATATTTCCAGATTGTCCATCCTCTATAGATATTGCGGCTGACTGTATTACGCGGCCCCTTTTATGGTCGACTATATCTTTTAATTTTGGAATAAAATTGTTTATTATCCCTGTAATTGTACCTACAAACGGCTGGATCTCATTACCGCTTGAATCTTTTGCAGGAGACGTAGAATAAGAAAGGTTCATCTTTGAATTACTGGTATCAATTGATGGAGCCCATGTAAAACCAAAATCATTTTCAAAACCTTTTGCTATTTCTATAAAATAGACAGCCATCTTGATAACTTTTTTTATTGGAGCATCTGGTATCTTTACAGTTAAAAAATAATATATTATCGGTTGATCCCTAAATTCTTCTGCCGGAGCGACTAGTTCCCCAGCACCTGTACCGCCAACTGCAGTTGGGTCTCCTACGGAAGGAATATAAAACCATTTTGGAAGATAAAGAGCTGCTTTATTAGTAGCATATTCTTTTTCTGTATCACTATTTACAGTCCCTTTTAGAACAAATCTCTGGTTTACAACTTCGACATGCACATCAGGCATACCTATTTCTTTTTCCATTTTTGCTGCAATTATATTGTACAGCGTAGGGTTAAGTTTATACTGTATTTTAAAAACGTTCTCAAACCCCGATATAAACTGATGGATTCTCGCGATATCTTCTGGGAGCAATATTTCTCCGTCTAAGACTATAAGCTGCTCCCTAATATACATTTTAAGGCCTTCTATATTCCTAAACTCGTGTTTTAAGAAACCAAGGATTCTTTTTAAATTCTGAAGGGTAACAGTAACGTTATAGACACACTTAAGCACATCTTTATTATCATAGACCCAAAGATCTGTCATACCTGGTTTCAAACCAGTAAGAACAATTCTATCTTTATTTAGCTTTGGATCCTGCTCTTTCTTGTTTATATCAAACTTAAAAATACTGGGATCAGTAGGACCTTTTAAAGAGCCTAGAGGAAAATCAAAATAAACTTCTTTACGTATCCCTGCTGCAATATTAATGTCGGCATACTTTACTTTTTTATGTTTTTTTAATTTCTTTTTGTTCATGGAACTTTTTTTCTTAGTTGTTGCTTTTTTTTCTACCTGTACTGGAACAGAAGGATCTATCGGGGGCGCACCAGGATTATAACCAGGGGTTGGCACTATAACAGATTCGGCAGGATCTAGACTTATCTTATCCTGAGCAAATAAAGGCTGAAGAAGTAAAATGATCGCAAAAAACAGTATTTTTGTTTTTCTATTTTTCAACACCAAATATCTCCCTGTCCGTAGTAGGAGTAATTATATCGTTACTCCTGTCATTAGGATTTCTAAGCGTGTAGTAGAGATCCGCACCAGACCCAGATAAAGCTGCTACTTTTTGAGCTTCTTTTGGGGTTACCTCTATCGTGAGATTACTGAACTGTGTAGGATTATCAATTCCTCTTTTCTGCACACAGCTAAAATCGGTTCGGCTAAATTGTTCAAATCTTGGAGGCTGAGTATAAACACTTTCTCCTGCAGACAAGATAAAAACATCTTGAAGTATTGTTGTTACCTTGCTTGTATTCTGATTGTTCTCCGACAATGACTGCACCGCAAGTATATCTATTCGATCTCCAGGTTTTATAAGATTAGCGACGCTATTAAGGCTTGTTGCTCTTATAGCTATCGCTCTCTTCCCACTTGAAACCATTGGAGCTAACCCGGTCTTTACGCCTAAAAATAAAAGTTTATTTGTAGTAACAGTTTCTCCAACCGCCATAGGCACAGAAGCCACAGTATCCTTAAGGTCTGCTAATTCTTTTACAGCGTTAGGTTGTACAAATTTTCTAGGGATCGATGTTTTCCTAACTGAGCCTTCATCAACTGAAGTATATTCGGTTATGTTCTTTGTAACGACAAGAACATCAACTGTTTCTCCAAGATCCTTGAACATTTCAGCCTCTTTTTGGTCTATGTAGGTATAACCAAGAAGTATAGCAAAACCTGTTAGAATCACAGATATTAAAAGAGTTTTAGTATTCCCCATCATTACTCCCCTCTATTTATTTAAGCAGGTCTCTCCCTCTCCCATTCCTAGCACAGCACCTGAGACCTGATCACCCATCTTCGTATAACCCCCGATACAAACACCAAGTGCTTGTTGTGATTGCTGTGATTTAAGGTATGACCTTATTGCACTCTTGCTCTCACTCGGGCAGAAATATAATAGCATATTTATAGTAATATCGTCTAAATTAACTTTCATGAATTTTGATGAAGCTTGACCTGTTGCAGAATTATCATTGTAGACCACAAAATATTTACCATCTTTTGGTACTTCTTGATTAGTTTTAGTGGTTGTTAGATGATAGTTCTCTGAACTTATAACGTTTCTATTCATAAGAAGCCCTACTGCTCCACCTTTTAAATATTTTTGAACAGACTCTACCTTGTTTATTAGAGTATAGGACTGGTAGATGAAAAAAAGCACAGCAATTATAAAAGGCAACATGAATATTGTCTCTATCATAGCCTGACCAGATCTTCTATTTCTCTTCTTAACAGCCATTGTCTATTGCTACTCCATTTAAATTATAATTTCCGGTATCATTAATACAATCCAACCATGTACTATTAAATTCACTGAGTAGACATTTACAGTGAGCCTCCGAAATTTCGCTTCCAGTCATTGACTCCACAGCAACAGATAATTTACCGCTAGATCCAGAGAGTATTCCTGGAAGAACCTGGTTCATATCTACACTACAGGCTATACCGGCTGTAGAAAAGATGCTGTAATCTAAACCTTCAGCCCCTCCATAATATTTCATTATATTTCTAAAACCAGTACTGGAATCATTAATTGAACACTGAGAAGCACCCCAAGTAGCAGAGAGGTTTTTCGATCCATCAGCCACATCAAACATTGATTTAATCATACTAGCTCTTGCACCTTTTTCTGCATAAGTAGGAGAAGAAGAGGTAATAGCCCTGGCCACCATGTAAGTTACATATTGTTTATACTGTAGCGCAGACAGAGAAACAGCAAAGTAGAAAATATAAAAGAGTAGGCTTGCAGAAAGTATGAACATTATTAAAAACTCTACAGCAACTTGTCCTCTAATATTATTCTGTCTCATATATTTATTGTGTCCATCCAGGGTCTACTTTCTGACCTGGATATATACGATTAGTTCCTGAACTTAAGTTCATGGTTATCGGCATGGTTCCACTTACATTAACCAAGGCGTCTTTATCTGTAATTCCTCCCTGAGTTTCCATCTCCTGAAAAGAATAGCCATACCTCACTTGAGCTCTTATCTCATCTGTAAAAAAACTTGTTAAAGCTTTACCAAGACCTTTCTTTAGCGTCTTCACTGAGAATGTAAGAATAGGGACCAATAAGGCAATCAAGAGCAACATCTCTATCATTGCCTGCCCCTTACGTTTTAGACGTAGTTTGAAAACAAAACACCCCATGCTAATAGTATAAATCAGTAGCTGTCGTTAGACAACAAGTATAAAGGCTAATTTATGTCAATATTACTTTGTCTTCAAAAATCTTAAATTAATTTTCTGAAGCTGGCACTTAGTCGCTTTATTCAGCTCTTATAATCTAACAATTTACTAATATTATGGGTCTTCTCTACCTGAAGCCGCATAATCTTGTAAATTTTAAGATTATAAGAGCTTCATACAAGCTCCTGCGTAATTGCCAAAATGCTTCAGAAAAATTAGATTAAGATTTTTGAGTATAAAAAAATATTAACGTTAGAACCAGCCAGATTTTGTTGTTGCAAGTTTATCAACTACTTGTTTGTTCATAAAAAGTTCTATGGCTCCCATCTGTCCGCCAAAACCATAAAAGACATCTTGTGCGTGATGGATTACTTTAATAAAAATAACAGAAATAACCACGACAAGAAGCAGATACTCTACAGTAGCTTGTCCCTTCTTTTTATTTTTTAAAAAAAACACGATTATTTATTTATTACTTATTTACTATCCTGGCTTACTTTATCTATACCGCCGGTAACGACGCTCATAGCTTTAGAAACAACATCTGGCATCTTATCTTTAAGAACTTTTCCAACTATAAATATTAGAGCTACCATGAGGCCAAGAACAAGCATGTATTCTGTAGCACTCTGACCACGTTTATTAAAAAATCTCATATTCCCCCTCCTGATTTACATTTGTCCGAAACTACAATAATTATAACGAATCAAGAATAAATAGTCAAACAGTTAGTTTAATTCTGCACTTTTATCCCTGTTACAAAGTTTTTTTGTCTTAGACAGTGAATCAGAATAGTACTTTGACCCAGGAATAGAGATCTGCAAGACCTTATAGTAAAGTAGGCATGCATTTTTAAAATCAGAGACACTCTCTGCTATAGCTGCTCTTGAGTAATTATCCCTAGCATCATCTTCTATTGAGCTTCTGGCTTCTCCTATCCTCATCTTTGCTGTTTTATTTTTGTAATCTATCTTTAAGACTCTCTGATAAGAAGCAATCGCCTCTCTAAATTGCCCGCTCGTGAACAGTTCTTCTGCCACTGTAAGCTCTGGAGTAATCGTTTCCCTTAAGTGTCTGTTAGATTCATCCATCAGCTGTTTACATTCCTCTCTGACTTCCTTCGCATCACTACTATCAAGTTGTGGTAGAGCAAGACATCTTTGGAAAGTATCTATAGCCTTCATGTATTCCTTTCTTTCATAGAATTTTTTACCGTCTTTAAGAGAATTCTTATACTTTGAAAGAGAAGCTAAAAACTCTGCCCTTTTTTGAGCAGTTTTTTCCATTTGAGCTTTCATATTTTCTATTTCATCTATCATTTTTTTAGCTTCTTGATTATTAGGATCTATCTCGAATATCTTAGCAATTAGATCCTTAACTTTGTCATATTTTTTTTGTCTCATAAGTTCTTTTGCTTCCCTGACAAAGTTAGCCAGTTTTTGCTCTAACATCTTTCTTACTTGAGCATCTTCTTCCTCTTTTTTCTGATTTATCAATTTATCTTTTTCTGCACCAGATAGTTCCAAAAGTTCTTTTGCTTTTGGCCAATCTGGAACTTTAGATAGTATTTGCTGAGCCCTATCTTCTGCCAGTTCAAATTGGAAATTCTTGAATAATTTAACCCCAACATCATATTCTGCAAGAAGTTGTCTTTGTACTCCTGGGGGCTGTTGGCAAAAACTACCTTGCTCAGAGCACTGAACTTCTGGTACAGCCTCTTTTTTTTCTTCAACTACAGCTGGAGCAGTTGTTTCCGCCTTAGCAGGGTCATTTTTTTTCTTTTCCTGTTTTTTATTATCAGGCAAAAGAAGTACTACTGCTATAACAGCGATAAACACTGCTATAGCTATAGGCATAAGTTTTTTCTTTTTAGGACTTGTAGATGAAGTTGAAGCCCCAAAGGATTTCTCTATTTTATTTATTTCACCATCACTTAAAACAGGTGCAACCTTTTCTATTACAGCTTTACCACTACTAAAACTCTCAGAGCCTAGATCAACTCCATGAATGTTTTGGGCCTGAGGGTTTATGACCATAAATCTTAGAGTAGAGGAGCCTATTTCTATTATATCACCGCTGGACAGTACTATTGGTTCTAATATTTTTTTGCCATTAACTTTACTTCCGTTCGAACTACCAAGATCTATAAGATAATAATCAACACCTTGTTTATACAGTCTGGAATGTTCTCTTGAGACCAAGTCATCAACAAGCACTACATCAACATTCTTTGCTCTTCCAATGATTATAACGTCCTTCTCAAGCGCAAAGATCTTGTCCTTATATGGACCACTTATGGCTATCAACTGATAAATTAGATACGTTGATCCAACGACCGTAGCTTCTCCTATTTCTTGTCCTTGTATACTTTCTACTGCTGGCTGACCATGAGCTGTTTCTTCTCCCTTTTTCAATTCACGAGCTATTTCTTTAATTGCATCTTCTTGTTTTAATGCCCTAGAAGGCGCATCTTCTTCTTTTTTGTCTTCTGTTTTTTCTTCAATATTAGGTACAGACTCTTCCTTCTCTCCTCCAGCCATTGTAAAAAAGTCAAAATCATGAGAGACCTTTTTTTGTTCTGATTTTTTTGGTTCTATTTTTTCTATTTCTTCATCCTTAATATAGTCCTCTAGCTTTTCTTGTGTTACTGACTTATCTAGTTCTTTAACCTCACTTATCTCTTCTGAAATTTTTCCTTCCAAAAAAGAAAGAACTAAATCTCCTATTTCTAAACTCTCTCCACTAGAGAGATTACCATCTGTCAAAGGCTCATCCTCTTTTGATAAAAGTCCAAATTTACTTTTCTTAACAAAAGAAAGTGTTTTCTTACCTGATTTTTTGAATTCTATATGTTTTCTGGCAACACCATCTTCCAAGATAGTAATATCGCACTCATCAGAACGGCCAAGGGTAAAAGAATCTTTTATGACTTCATACTCTTTAAGTAATTTCCCTTTTTTCAAAATTTGTATTTTCATTCGTCTAAAACCATTCCTTTTCTTTTTTCAGAAATATTTCTTAATTTTTCTGCCTCTTTAAAAAGATCAGAGCTAGATTCTCTTACATTCAAGTTCATGACTTCGTTAAAACTTCTAATCGCATCATCATATCTGTACTGAGACATCATTTTTTTTCCTATTCTCATCTGTTTTTCACTTTCTTGTTTTATCTTTTCATTTAGCATTTTTATATAAAAAGAAGCTTTTCCATGAGTCGGATAAAACGTAATAGCTCTCTTAAAATCATCTAGTGCTCGTGCAAAATTTTCCATTCTAAGTTCTCTTTTACCATCAAAATAATATTCATTAGCCTTATCAAAAAAATCTCTCATGTCATCTGGGACCTTTGTTGCATAAGACGTTTCACTCGGTTCCTCTTTTTCCAAATCAGAGACTGTTTTATCTGCAATATCCTGTGAAACTTTCTTTCCATCTGCTAAAGCTGTCTGCTTCTTTTTATCATCTTCTCCACCCATCATTAAAACTACCATCATCAAAACAAGAACAACACCAACAAATCCGTACAAAACAAATCTTTTATTTTTGGTTCCACCAGAACCAGAGGAGCCAGGCACAACCACTTCTCCAGAAGAAGACATTGATATACCTGGGATAGTTCCATCCATTCTTGACTGATTAGAATAATTAACAGCAGCAGTTTCTATTTCCATGTATCTGTACGCGTGATTTCCTATAGTAAAAATATCTCCGGAAACAAGATAGTGTTCCTGTACTTTTTTACCATTAAGAAAAATACCATTACTCGACTTTAAATCCTTAAGAAGATAAGCCCCCTCTGCTTTTATTAATTCTGCATGATTTCTAGAGACAGATGAATCTGTTATCACAACATCGCAATCATCAGCCCTTCCAAACAAAACCCTTGTGCCGGATATCCTGAACTGTGCTCCGGCATCATTACCTTTAAGGATCTCTAATCTGGATTCTTTACCCATAGTTAATTAAACAACCTCGATGCTTATGCAATAGTGACTAAATTCTCCTCTATCATTCTTTATACCGCTAACACTTATTCTGTGTATTTTGTCGTTAACAAGAACTTCTTCACTAAGATCCTGCCCCATAGACTCAAAACGCGAAACAAGGTTCAATATTACTCCTAGTATCTTTTGTTCTTTTATCGCATCAACAACTGGTACACCGTGCCAGTCCCCTATTCTGTATGTAGAGATACTAGAAAAGGCAGCATTCGCAGTGACTATAGAGTTAGAACTATCTAGAACAAAGAAAGGTATTTTAATAGAGCGACCAACTGAATCAAATAAAGTAGCATAGTCACCAGCATGAGATTCTTGTAAAGAATCCATGCTAGATAATGATTTAGCAGAAGCTCTTCTGGATTTACGGAGAAGAATATTAACCAGTTCTATCAAGTCCATTCCCTGTCTTGAACCAAAAGCAAAAGAAACTCTCTTGGATTCACCTTTTAAGGCCAAATCTACCTCGTCATATATCCTTATGAAAGGAAGGTTAAATAGCTTAGAGAAGAATATTGCTATTAATAAGCCGATAAAACAAGCTATTGCCATGCCGACCAAGATCCTTTGCCATGCGCTGGCCAATACATGTTTTACAGCCTTAGTAGAAAACTCTATAGCCGCAAATCCTATGTATCCCGTTTCCCCTTTTTCTTCAGAGTAAGCTTTTATTGGAGCTGTAACTATATACCCACCATTACCTATAGAATAAACATCTGCTCCAACTTTGTTCATGCTCTTATAATCTGTTATTTTACCTTCAGTTATCAGCTTTACTCTGTCCATTACAGGACCCGGAAGCTGATCTCCACCACCTTCAGATGCAGCAAGAACTCTTCCTGTAGCATCTGATATCCATGCATAAACAACTCCGGGTTGATCTTCTATTGCTTTTACAGACGGAGATTGCTGGCTTTGCAAGCTAACAGTATCTTTGTTCTGCTGTGCAAGGATACTTGCTAAGTAAACAGCTCTTTGTGCTGTTTCCTGGTCCAGAACAAGCCTATCGAATTGAACAACAGGTATAGTTACTATAAGTGTGATAATAACAATTGTAGACATCAGAACAGCAGCTATTATCGACGATACAGAATACCTCTTGGTTATTATTTCAAAAAACGGCATTATGGTAGTATCAAGAAAATGGTCAAGGTCTCCCTTTAACCCAGGGTCGTACATTCGTGGACTTCCCTGATAATCATCTATATCATCATCACTTGATTTAAAATCAAGACCAGGCATCTTAGAAAGTTCAGCTAGTTTTATATCTCCCTTAACTATTTGAAAAACATGGTCATGTATCGCTACTTTATCACCCATATTCAGATCTTTTCTTTTTATCATTACGCCATTCACAAAAGTTCCATTCCTTGAGCCAAGATCAGTTACATATACATTTTCTCCTCTGACAACTATGGCTGCGTGTTTTTTTGAAACGCCGTTGGAATTTATTTTAACGTCACTGCTTTCCAAACGCCCTACAATGTTGTCACCTTCCTTCAGTATTATAGACCTAGCAGCTCCCTGGCCACTGATACAAACTAGACGATACATCTTAGAACCTCCCCAGCGTAGATCTTATTATTAAGTAAAAAACCAGATTTTAACTCTAAAACGTGTTTTGCCTTAAATCTAGGCAAACACATCCTCCAAGGAAGAACATTAGAGTCTACATCAACTATTTTATATTTATCGTCTAAGTAGATAACATCTATTGGAAATCTCATAAACATTGTGTGTATCCAGTTACAACGTGGAATAAAAAAAGCATCCATATTTGTCATGTCTTTGTCGAACATAAGTCCCTTTAATCTATCCACAGGATTATTAGCTATTTTTACGTCAGCCAGTATCTTTTTTTCATTAATAAATATATTCATCTATAATTTTACCTGTTGGGATAAATTTTCCTTAAAAGCATAGGACCTGCTATCGCAATAAAAACTGCAGGTAATATAAAAATGACCATCGGTATAAGGACTTTAGTCGCAGCCTTACCGCCCTTGGCTTCGGCCGCCATATATCTTTCATGTCTTATGGCATCTGACTGTGCTCTTAATACGTCCCCTACAGGAGAACCCATCCTTTCTGCTGTTACAAGCACAGAAACAAATGAGGACATTTCTTTTATGCCTATCCTATTCGCCATGCTTCTTAGCGCATCACTCCTCATTGATCCAAGCTGGATCTCTTTTAGAATAATTTCAAATTCTGATCTAAGTGGACCCTGTTGGCCTTTTTCAACGACCTTTGCCATAGCTCCGCCAAAATCAAGACCTGCTTCAACACAAAGGGTTAAAAGATCAACAACAAAAGGCATCTCTCTTCGTATCGTTTCTTGCCTATTTTTTATTACACCGTCTAACCAAAGACTAGGATAAAACCATCCAAATACAGCAAATATTGGCGCATACATTACTGGAAGGCCAAGACTTGCCAAAAAATTATATATATAAACTAAAATTGGAAGACAAAAAGCAAAGGCGACCTGAAAGGAATAAAACTCATCTGGAGTAAAGGTTTCCCTAAGACCCGCACAGGCTAATTTCTTTTTTATTTTTTCTCTTGCACTATCTATTTTCCAGTTAATAACACTGGGCAATATTCTAAGGACAACAGGATAGATTATTTTAAGTATTGGCGACGGAAAATCTTTTTTAGACAGACCTATACCTAGACGTTCCTGGTCTTCAATGGAAAGCTGCTCGCCCATTATCATTCTAACAAGAAGAAAAACGGCAGAACCGATAAAGACTGCTGCTATTATCAGTGATAATGTCCCCATAGTTATTATTATACAATATTTTTAGTAGGTAACTAGAGATATCTCATATTGTTCATGGTGAAGCTCTTTTTCGGCTTCAAATACAAAAGTTTTTTTGTATTTTTTCTCCATATAATCTACAAGGCTTTTCTCATTCTGGTATATGTGGTCAACCACGGATGGATGCATATAGACAACTATCTTTTTGATTTCCTCATCTACAGAATCTCTTTCCAGCTCTCTAAAAACCTCATAGGCCACTGTTTTGTACGACTTGTTATAACCCTTTCCAGAACAGTACGGACAAGGAGAACAGATATTCTTTGTTATACTATCCCTGGTTCTCTTTCTGGTCATTTGGACTAAGCCAAGTTCGGACATTCCAACAACATTCGTTCTGGACTTGTCTTTTTTGAGGGCGTCTTTGATAGCCAACAAGACCTTGTCCTTGTGGTCCTCTTTTTCCATATCTATAAAATCTATTATTATGATACCACCAAGATTTCTAAGCCTTAGCTGGTATGCTATTTCCTTTGCAGCTTCCAGATTAGTATTAAAGATCGTCTCTTCCAGATTTCTTGTACCAACATATCTTCCTGTATTAACGTCTATAACCACAGAGGCTTCTGCTTGATCTATTATTATATATCCGCCAGATTTCAGCCAAACTCTTTTTTCCAATGCACGGGCTATTTCATGCTCAACACCATAATATTCAAAAATAGGTTCTGGCTCGTTGTACATAGATAAAAGTCTTTTTGCTTTTGGATCATACTGATTTAGATATTTTATAAGATTTTTATGTGAGTCCTCGTTGTCCGTTATTATTTTATCTATATGGGAACCAAGGATGTCTCTTACGACTCGAAGGCTTACTTCCATTTCTGTGTGTATAAGTCCTTTTCCTGTCTGTTTCTTTTCTTTTTTCTTTATCTCACTCCAAAGTTTAACAAGAAATTCATAATCCTTTCTTAGAAGTTTTTCACTAACACCTTCACTAGCTGTTCTGGCTATTATTCCAAAATTTTTCTCTGATGACAATTTTTCTACTATCTTCTTTAAGCGGTCTCTTTCCTCACCACCCTCTATCTTTCTAGAAATACCCGTCCCAGGAGTCATAGGAGCCAAAACAAGATACCGTCCAGGTAATGTTATGTTGGTTGTAACCCTAGGCCCCTTTGTCCCTATCGGTTCTTTAGCAACTTGCACAAGAACATGCTGACCTTCTTTGATCAGACTAGAGATATTTGCTTCGGTTTTTTTTTCAGATTTTTTTTCAAATTCAACTTCATCGCTGACTCTGTGTATATCGTCAACATACAAAAAAGCAGCTTTATCAAGACCTATGTCCACGAAGGCAGACTGCATTCCAGGCAAAACTTTTATAACAGCACCCTTATATATATTACCAACAAAGATATTATCTGAGTTTCTTTCTACATATATTTCGACAAGATCATCATTCTCCAACAAGGCAACCCTGGTCTCATAATGTCTATCGTTAATAATTAATGTCGACGCCATCTATATTAACTCCTTTCCTGGTAATGATAACCTGTTCCTCTGCAACCCCAGGAAGCATTGCCTTAAGGACTTCAAACGGTTTTACAGTCCTGCTATCTATAAAACAAGTACTAAAATTTATAAAGACCTGCTCGCCATCAGTATTGTAATTGATGCCCTTTACATACAAAGAAAGATCCAATATTTTTTTGTTTCCTTTTCTTTCTACTTCTATGGAAACACCATCCATTGATAAAGGCATTTTAATTAATTTATTTTTAATATTATCGTCTAATTTGACCATTACCGACCAGTCAAAGGCTCTTATGTCCTGATTAAGAGAATTGGTTTGAGGTGTTATCTTCCATGCAGTTTTAAACATTAATTCTTTTGGAAGGTGTTGGTTTATTCTGTCGATAAAATCTTTTTCATCAACATTCTCAAAAAAACAAATATCTAATAATTCAACTAACGACTCTATTCCTATGCCGACTGGTGGAGAGTACGATAATAAAAGAACTGGCTTAAAACCTTGCGACATACAGACAGGAAATTTTGCTCTAAGCACGGCTTTTTCTACAGCATTCATTAGTTCAAAATGACCTATCCACTTAAATCTACCTCTTTTACTGAAAATAGCCCTTAGTACTGTTTTCTTCTCTGCTTTATTTACAGAGCTAACCTTTTCTTCCTTTTCCTCTAATTCTTCTTTAAACTCTTTACGAATGTCATTTGTTGTTTTTGTATTACTGCAAACACCACAGTCTGAGCATTTATCTGTAGTGCAATTAGATGTTTCTTCCTCAAGATATGCTTTTTCCCTTTCCTCTTTAAGCCACTCTTTATCAACTCCGCTAGAGATATTATCCCATGGAAGTTCTTTCTCTAGATCTCTTTGTCCAAGATACTCTTCTTTATTTATATTTAATTCGTCCATACATTTTATCCAGGACGCATAATTAAATTCACTCCCCCATCCAGTAAAGATCTCTCCATTTTTATAAGCCAGTAATAAAAGTTCACCGATCTTTTCGTCACCCCTTGCAAGAATACCTTCTACCTCGCTCATTTTTGGATCACACCACTTCAATGATAGCCTTCTATCTCTTAGCGAGCTGCTTAATATTCCTAATCTCCTCTCGAATTCTTGCCAGTTTAATTGGGCTTCCCATTGAAAAGGAGTATGAGATTTTGGAACAAAGTTAGAGATGCTTATTGTTAATTTATTCCTTCCTCCATGTAACTTTGACTGCATTTTTCTTACCAATTCTGCAATAGCTTTTACATCATCATCAGTCTCTTTAGGAAGACCAATCATAAAATATGCTTTTATGTTCTGCCATCCAAGTTTAGAAACTACTTCTATTGTGTTTAGCGTTTCTTCTTCTGTTACATCCTTGTTTATTATTTTTCTGAGTTTCTCACTTCCTGCTTCTGGCGCTATTGTAAAGCCAGATTTTGGCAGCTTGGACAGAACATTAAGAAAATCGTCTTTTATGCTTTCTATTCTCAGGGAAGGTAAAGAAACATATAGTCCTTTATCTTTGAATTTATTATGTATCCAATCAACTAATTTAAGTAGTGGCTGATAGTCACAGGCATTCAAGGATAAAAAACCTATATCCCTGTAACCTGTATGATCAAGATCTTGTTCTATTGAATGTATTATAGCCTGAGGTGACCTTTGCCTTACCGGTCTACAAACCATACCTGCATGACAAAACCTGCATCCCCTATTACATCCTCGTTGTATTTCATATGTTATTCTATCATGTATAAGTTCAAGAAAAGGAACAAGAGGTTTTTTTATTAGAGGGGATTCATCCAGAGAATTAAGAACTCGTTTTGTTATTTTTTTATTTTTTCTATGTATCGATGGAACATACATTCCATTTATTTTTGAAAGTTCTTTAAGTCTTTCTTTTTTATTTTTTGTATTTGCCAGAACGGACATTATCTCTAAAATAGCCTTATCAGCCTCTCCTATCATAAAAGCATCTATGAACATCTTTATAGGAGCAGGATTATATATCGCACCACCGCCAGCTATTACAACAGGATCTGTTTCTTTTCTTTTTTCAGCTACAGGGTCAAGACCTCCAAGTTCAAGCATTGCCAGCATATTGGTATAAGAAAGCTCATTTCCAAGGGAAAAACCTACAGCATCAAATTCAAAAAATTTCTTTTGAGATTCTATAGAGACAAGTCCCGTATTCTTTTTCACCATTTCCTGATACAGGTCTTTCCATGGCATATATACTCGCTCCATGGAATAAGGAGAGCCATAATTAACGACCTCATAGAGTATCCTTGATCCAAAGTGAGACATCCCTATTTCATATATGTCTGGAAATGCCAGTAACATATTAGCTGGAGCATCATTTTTTATAACACTGTTAAGTTCTCCACCTATATATCTTAGGGGGTTTTTTATCGACTTATTAAGACAAGAAAGCATGCTCTGATTCATCCTCATATCTAAAAACATCATTTACATCACTAACAACTCTTACGGTCGTTATTCTCTCTATAAGATTCGATATCTGTTGAAAAGCAGTCCTGATAAGTTGTTCATCGTTGGCTACCATCGATAAGGCAATAGTACTTCTTTGGGATTTATCATCAGTCTCTATTTCAGAAAAAGAAACATTGAACTTTGAAGTAAGCGTATCCCTATATTTACAAATTATCTGTCTTCTTTCCTTTAATTCTGCATTTTCTGGCATTAAAAAAGAGACTCTTTTTACACCCACAAAAGTATGCATCGTAATTGTCTCCCTTATACTAGTTTATCTTATAAAATTAAACATGTTATCCAGGTTAACAGTGCTTATTAATTTTATCTCTTTTCCCGTTGCTGGACAATTAAAAATTATCGTCTTTGATATCAACATCAAAGACGGGTAATCATCAGAGTAATCACTATACAGAGCATCTCCACATATCGGGTGCCCCAGACTCTGTAAATGGACCCTTATCTGATGCCTAACTCCAGTACTTGCTTTAAGTTCAAGATCTGTTGTATCCATTCTTCTACTAAGAACCTTCCATGAGGTAAAAGCAGGCCTTGGCTCACCCCTGTATATTCTGTAACCAGGTCTGACTAGGACCATTTTTTTTGTACTTTTTTTAGAGTGCGCTATAGGATAATCAATCTCTCCTTCTTCCTCTTTTAGAACCCCCCTTACTCTTGCGTTATAAGTTTTCTTCATCTCTTTATTTGTAAACAGAGTCCTTATCGCTTCATAAGTAGAAATATTTTTTGCCAGCAATATGATACCAAGTGTTTCATTATCAAGCCTATGAGTGAACCCAAAATCAGGAAGATTAGACAAAGTAGGATATTCCAAAAGGACATCATCAGACAAGCCACTGCTACCTTCCTGCCTTAAACATGGGACAGGAAGAAGCTTGTCTATTGCTAAATAGTTCTCATCCTCATAAACAACTCTAAACATGACTGTACACTACCCTATATTAGTATTGACAGCAAGTTGCTATCTACTATCATTCGAAGTAAATTTATGGAAAATCAAGAAGCAAAACTTTTACATAAGCTAGTAGAGCATTACTCTCTTACTACTGATGAAAGTTATTCTCTAATGAAATTATTCCTCAGTGGCGATTTTAACCCAAGAATGGCGGCATCCATATTGTCTATAATAACCTTCAAAGGAGAACATCCTGACGAGGTCACCGGCTTTGCAAGAGCACTTATAGACGACATGAAAAAATTCAATTCTCCTTATGACAACCTGATAGATATCGTAGGAACAGGCGGAGACAACAAGAATACCTTTAACATCTCAACTATAGCTGGACTAATCCTGTCAACACTTGGAATAAAAGTTGCAAAACAGACAAGACACTCAAAAAAGTGTTTTTGCGGTAGTGCAGATGTCCTTGAATCAATGGGTGTTAACATAAAGGCTGATTATGAGCAAAAAAAACTCTGTCTAGACCAGGAAAACATAGTCTTTATAGATTTCAAAGACTACTATTCCGTGTGTGGACCTATCAGCAATCTACAGGAAGAACTTCAGATCCATACCATACTGTCTTTACTTCCTCCAATTTGTCATCCTGCAATGGTGAAAAGAATAATCATAGGGGCTCCAGATAGATTTAAGGCTTCTTTGATCGCTAAGACTTTGGATAACATAGGGATAGAAAAGGCTTACGTTCTATGGAATGAAGCAGGATACGATGAAATAGTTCCAATCGGTATAACAAGAATAGTTGTTGTAGAGAGAGGCAAAGAACACAGAGAATTAACTCTTACAGCCAACGACTTTGCGCTTGCTGGTAACTATAAAGTTGGAACACCTATAAAAGGTGGAACCTTAGAATTGAATATACAGGCTCTTGAAGAAATAGATAACTGTGTACACGGCATAGCTTTTGATACTGTTATTATGAACGTTGCCCTTGGACTGCGCTTAACAGGCATGACGAGCTCTTTAAAAGAAGGATCAGAACTAGTTAAATCTCATTTTAAGAAAGGAATGTTAAAACAGAAAATAAGCAATCTTGCCAAAATAACTAACTCTATTTAATCAGTTCTTTAAAACTCTTTTTATCTCT
>JBAXWW010000011.1:0-18051 GCA_037128215.1 bacterium
GGAAAAGAAGTATATATTACACTGCTCATTTTATTTTTATGATATTCATTAGGACCAAAGACATTAAAGAATCTAAGACCAACAACTTTTTTGTGATGACCATTCTTTATTACCCATTTATCAAATAAAAGTTTAGAAAAGCCATATGGATTTAAAGGTCTTAGATCAAAAGTAAGATTATCAGAATCATTAAAGCCCAAGGTCCCATCACCATAAACAGACGCTGAAGATGCATATATAAATCTAATCTCATTAGTAATGCACCAAGAACATAGTCGCTTGCTATATTCATAGTTTTGCTTCATTAGGTAATCCATATTAAATTCCGTCGTATCTGCACAAGCGCCCATATGAAGGACCAGGTCAATCCCTTTTATTTCTCCTCTTTCTAGTTGTTCAATAAAAAGGTCTCTATCAACCATATCTATAAAATTCATTCCAAGAAGATTTTTCCATTTTGCAGGCTTTGTAAATTTATCTACAAGCAGTATCTGATGATTACCCATTCTGCTAATATGCTGTGCCAGAATACTACCAATAAAACCTGCTGCTCCAGTAATAATAATCATCTCAAAGCCTCTCTAATTTAGTGTAATTTGAGTATTTCTGTGTATAATATACTTCAATCGGATAAAAACAAGTATTAAAAACAGGGAGATAGCTATGGGTAGGAAAGAAATTCTTTTAATATTCTTTTTGTTCTTGATAGGTGCTGGAGTTATATTTGCGATGGGTATTAAAGTAGGTGAATATCTATTTGAGAATGAATGCCCAACCATTCTAGAGGAAAGTATAAAGAAGTCCTCTGTACAGGAAAAGGCAACTCAAGAAACTGTGACTACTGATGACACAGCCTCTGCTGAACAGATAAAAACAGACATTCCTACAGAAACACCAAAGATAGAACAAACAAAATCTGAATCAGAACCAAAAATAAATGAAAACGAAAAGAAGGCAAAAGGAAAAGTAGATAAAGCAGAAAAGACAGACAAAGCTCCTTCTAATATGAGTATAAAAGAAATAACTCAAGAAATAAAAGGTAAGTATACCATACAGATAAGTTCTTATCAGGACGAACTTGAAGCACAACAGGTCGCATATAAATTATATAGTTCCGGATTCAAGCTTGCTTACTACATGGAAGCTGAAATACCAAACAAGGGTATCTGGTATAGAGTTGGAATAGGCTTCTTTAAAAAAAGAGAGAGTGCAAGAATCTTTGCTGAAATGCTGAAAAAGCAGAACAAGATAGACTCATACATAATAAGGATAGTAGACTAATTTGAAAGTGCATTGCGTTATAATGGCTGGTGGTAGAGGCACACGCTTCTGGCCAGAAAGTAGAACAAAAAAACCAAAACAAATTCTTACCCTTGTTGATAATAAGTCATTATTGGAAGAAACAGTAGAACGAGTAATAACTTTATGTCCAACATCTAACATTCATATAGTTACTGGAGTAGATATAGAGGAAAAAGTATCAAACATACTATCTGACTATAGCGGTATAAAAATAATAGCAGAACCAAAAGGAAGAAACACTGCTCCATGCATCGGTTATATGGCATCAAGGATCTCATTCTATAGCTCACCAGACGATATAATGGTCATTTTGCCATCAGATCATCTAATCGCTAATAAAGAAAAATTTCTTAGAACTATCAGTGATGCAATAATAGCAGCCAATGAAAACGATACAGTTGTTACAGTAGGTATAAAACCTTCTTCACCAAACACAGGATATGGATATATACAAGCAGGGAAAAAAGTAAAAGAACTTGAGCATGGTAGTCCATTACACAAAGTCGTCTCTTTTAAAGAAAAACCTTCGCTAGATACTGCAAAACAATTTATTAAGAGTGGCGACTATCTCTGGAATGCCGGTATTTTTCTTGTAAAGGCAAAGGTTATACTTAGCGAGATAAAAAAACATATGCCTGAATTATATAGCGGGCTGGAAGAAATAAAAAAAGCATTTGGGACAAAAGAAGAACTAAAGACCTTCAATAAAAAGTTTGTGGACCTACCTTCTGAATCACTAGATTTTGGTGTAATAGAAAAACTTTCTGGCACACTAACCATACCTGCTGAATTTGGATGGAATGATCTTGGGAGCTGGAATAGTCTTTATGACATAAAAGATAAAAAAGATTTTGGTATAAGCAATCAGAAGAATGTCGTTTCTGTTAATTCAAAAGACAACATAATTAATACATATGATGGCAAAAAGCTTATCGCATTACTTAACGTTGAAGACCTAATAGTAATAGATACTCCAGATGTTTTATTAGTAGCTAGCAGAAAAGATGATCAAAAAGTAAAAGAGATAGTTCAGATAATAAAAGATAAAAAGCTTGATGAGTATCTTTAAGATGATTAGTGTCTTTAAAATTATGACAACTTTATGAAAAAAATAGTATACACGTCAATAATATTCTTGGTCGTTTTAGTTCTGATATCAGTTTTAGGTCTAGATATAAAAACCGCAAAATTATTTTATATGAGTGGTGGAGACCCCATATGGAAATATTCTAATCTTGGACTATGGAAATTCTCTTATAGATATGGTTATATACTTCCTAATCTAATCGGCGTATCTGCCTTTCTATTGATATTAGTCTCCTTCTATAATGAATATCTAAAACCTTGGAGAAAAAGACTAATACTAGCAGTTTTACTTCTTCTTATAGGGCCAGGACTTATAACCCAGACCTTAAAGGTTAGCTGGGGACGTCCAAGACCAGTGGAAATAAAAGGATTTGGCGGAAAATATGAATTTAGAACACCATTTAATCCAAATTTTAGTTTAATGGGTAATAAAAATGATGGAAATTCCTTCCCAAGCGGACATGCCTCTATAGGTTTCTACCTATTAGTACTTTATTTCATTCTTGATAGAAAAAAGAGATTCCTGCTTGTGGGCCTTGCCTATGGCGGACTTATGGGATTTGGACGAATGGCACAAGGAGGACACTTCCTGTCTGACATCTTGACATCCTTGTTTATTGTTTATATTACCGCTGAGGCATTGTACATTTTTTTAGGTATTAATAAAAAGAAATATAAGGAGTCTTAGGCATGAAGAAGAAAGTTGTTATCATGGGTGCTGCTGGTCGTGATTTTCATAATTTTAATGTTTATTACAGAAACAATAATAATTATGAAGTAATTGCATTTACAGCAACACAGATCCCAGACATTGATGGAAGAAAATATCCAGCTGCTCTTTGCGGAGAAGGCTATCCAACAGGTATTCCTATTTATGCAGAAGAAGATCTTCCAAAGATAATAAAAGAGAACAATATTGATGAAGTTGTTTTTGCATACAGCGATATACCTCACGAAAAACTTATGAACAAGGCTTCATGGGTTATGTCGATGGGGCCAGATTTTATAATGATGGGACCAAAGTCTACAATGATAAAAAGCACTAAACCAGTTATCTCCATTTGCGCAGTAAGAACAGGTTGTGGAAAGAGCCAAACAACAAGAAAAGTTAGTGAAGCACTTATAGCAGCTGGCAAAAAAGTTGTAGCTATAAGACACCCTATGCCTTACGGCGATCTTGTAGAACAAAAAGTTCAAAGATTTAGCACAATAGCTGATCTTAAAAAGCATAAATGCACAATAGAAGAGATGGAAGAGTATGAACCACATATCGAAAGAGGCGTTATCCTATACGCTGGCGTTGATTATGAAGCAATACTAAGAGAAGCAGAAAAAGAAGCTGATGTAATTCTTTGGGATGGTGGAAATAACGATCTATCTTTCTATAAACCAGACCTGGAAATAGTTGTTGTTGATCCTCACAGACCAGGACATGAGTTAATGTATCATCCTGGAGAAACAAATCTAAGACGTGCGGATGTTGTAGTAATAAATAAAATAGATTCGGCTGACCCAGAAAGCATAGAAATGGTTAGAGAAAATACTCGTTCTGTAAATCCAAAAGCTATAATAATAGATGCAGCGTCTCCACTATTTGTAGAAAAAGCAGAATCAATACTAGGAAAAAGAGTATTGGTAGTAGAGGATGGTCCAACACTAACTCATGGAGAAATGCAGTACGGAGCTGGTTTTGTTGCAGCACAAAAATATGGTGCAGCAGAAATAGTTGACCCAAGACCATTTGTAGTAGGAGAAATAGAGAAGACTTTTGAAAAATATCCAAATATTGGGCCTATCCTTCCAGCAATGGGTTATGGAGACAAACAGGTAAGAGACCTTGAAAAAACAATCAACAATGCAGAGGTTGACCTGGTAGTAATAGGAACCCCAATAGACCTTAGTAGAATAGTAAAGATAAACAAACCTTCAGTAAGGGTTCAGTATGAGCTTCAAGAAATAGGGACACCTGATATAAAGAGCGTACTAAAAGCTAAAAAGTTCATATAAGGTAATTTAGTTATAACTAAAAAAGGCCTGGTCAAGAATGATCAGGCCTTTTTTGCGCCTTGACACAGCATTCTAATTTTCTGTATACGGTATCTATGATCAATAAGATACTATTAGTCTCATTCTTCTTCTGTATAAGCATCAACGCACAGGAACAAAATTCTGATAGAAAGCTCATGCTCTACTCTTATGATAACAAAACATGGGGATATGTAGATGAATTGATGTGGAACAATTACGATGAATGGAACGTCGTTATACCTGCCAGATTTGAAGAAGCTGGAGAATTTATTGATGGTCTAGCTAGAGTTAAGGAACAAGGACTTTTTGGTTATATAAATAAAAAAGGAGAATATGTAATCCAGCCTATCTTTTCCGAGGCTACAAATTTTCTAAATAATGTTGCCCTTGTTAAACTACCTAATGAATGGATCTGTATAGACAGAAATGGAAAAAAAGTAGATATGCCGTTAAAAGATGATGAAAGACCTCTCTTAACAATTAAAATACCATTAAAAAATTACACATATAACGTAATGGATAACATTGATCGCAACGATCCATTATCAAAAAATGAAGGCCTAAGCTTATTGAGAATTAAAATCAAATAAGCACCAGCTAAGATAAAAATTCAGACACAAAACTGGCTAGTTTTTAAAATGATTTATAATTTATGGTTTACCTGATTCTGCAATATCAGAATAAATTTGAATGAAAATTAGAATAAATCGATGAATACTATATTTTTAATCCAAAATCCTAATTTAATCTTTTAGAGCATTTCAGCATTACGCAGGAGCTTGTATAAGGTCCTCATAATCTTAGAATTTACAATATTATGCGACTTCATAGAAGACCCATAATACTAGTAAATTATTAGATTATAAGGACTGAATAAACCGATTAAGTGCTGGCTCTAAAAAATTAAATTAGGATTTTGAATTAGAAGAACCAGTATCTGTTGTATTTAAGAACCCTTTTTTCAATCTTCCATATTATCTCTTTTGATTCTTCAGAGATATGTGCATCTCCACTATCTAAGTATTCTATATGAAGATCTTCATAGACTTCCAAGATGCTTCGTAAAATGGGAAGACGTTTCAAAACAAGACGGCTAAGTCTATTAAATAGAGATAATGTAGAAAAGACAGTTTTAAAAGATTCAACAAGTCCAAGCTCATCTAGAGTTTTTTTTACTTTGACTCCATTAAAAACTTTCTCTCCAAAAAAACCATTTCTTCCTTCTCTTATTGTGACATCAAGATCTTCCCAAAAGGCAGGACCATGACTAGCTTTTCTTATTACCCAACCTCTTATAGAAACCATCGGTGAACCAGAAACACTTCTTACGGCACGTCTAAATTCCTGCCTCGCTATCATTTTATATTTATAGAATTCCTTTTCACCATATTTGAGCAATATATAACGACCAAGCCCTGCATAATAATTTTTAAGTATTCCGCCAAGTTCACATGCCAAAAGAGCAGACCCGCTGTACTCCAACGGAACTAAAAAATCTCTATTAAAGAAATTGGCAAATTCCCTACGTGCTTTTTTATTCTTATTTATTGATACTACAGAAATTTTAAAAGATTTTTTCTGAACAACAGTTTTTGCTACATTTCCACCGCTGGCCCATATTATCTGTTCAAAAGGAATACCACTTTTTTCTAACCATCTGTGAGGTATATATCCTTTTCCAACAAAACCCTTAGAGACCAAAACATATTGTTTCTCTTTATAAGAGACTGGAAGGGCTTCTTTTATTTTATCTATAACGATAGGTAGAGCGTTTGCTGGAACACAAAGGATAATAAACCTTGCATCCAAAGCTTTTTGTAGATTTGCAGTAAAATCGATATTCTCACCAAATTGAGCAGGATAGGATCTATTCGTACTTATTCTACTTACTCTACTAAAAATATTTCTTATAGGTTCGAAATCGTAGAAAATGATATTTGTGGACGTTTTAAATGACTCAGCTATAGCTACGCCAAAATCACCAGCACCTATTATTGCAATATCGTTGGCTTTATAAGTATCTACCTCTTCGATATTTTCCTCTATAGTAGATAAAACAGCCTGCAAAGACCCTCGTTCCTGAGCAAGGTTGACCTTGTCCTCTAGTATCTCTACTTTTCTAAAGTATTCATATAGAACATTTATATCAGTCTCTTTCATAAGCATTATTTGTAATTACTTAGGCTAAAAAAGAAAGCTTTTTTGCAAGCTGCCTAAAAACAAGACTAGTTTTATCTACGTCTTTGTTCTTAAAAATACTCTCTAATAGGCCAATCTCTGTTTTAGATAGTTTTGCGCCATGCAATGTGTGCTCTTCAAAACTTTCCCAGACAAAAGGACAAACTCTTTTAACAGTATCTGCCATTGCATTTGCATATTCTCGTATTTCGTATTGAGCATGATGGTCCATTCTTAGTTTCAGAAAATGTAAAATATTTTTAAGATCTATTTGCCAATACCATTCAGTATACAAGTTAAGAGGAAGACTGATCCTGGCAAGTTCTCTTGCTATTCCATCCTCTATCATTGATTCATATTTTTCATATGCAAATTCATTTGTTGATTTTATTGTATCAAGCACTTTCTGTCTTAATTCTTTAGGAACTTCATCATGAGAACGTCCCTGTTTGTTATCCTTACTTTGAAAACTAATAGAATCCATGTCAGGAACATAGAACTCACTTTTCATAACTGAATATCTTCCAGAAATTTCATTAAGTCTTGCAGTCCTGTGCCTTATCCATTGACGAGCAACAAAGATAGGAAGTTTACAGTGAAAAGTAAAAACGACCTGTTCAAAAGGAGAAGTATGTTCATTCATCCAAAGATAATCAATTAACATCTTATCTTCTCTTACAGACTTTGTTCCAGCACCGTAAGAAACTCTCGCTGACTGAACTATTCTTGCATCACTTCCATAGTAATCTACAAGTCTTACAAAACCCTTATCTAAGACCTTAACTTCTTTATCTAGTATTTCCTCTGCTGCTGCAACCGTTACGTGTCCCATTTTATTCTCCGTTTTCTTTGAGTATGCCCAAGGCGTAGCATGTTTTTCTGATCTTGTCTTTAAGTTCAAAAAAGTCTTTATACTGACCTACATTCACTTTTTTTAGGAGCTGTCCTATTCTTTTCATATCAGGTTCTTTCATATTTATTATAAGCATTAACTCTTCATATGTATATTTTACATGTACAATGTAATCCTCTATAAGTACCGATGACTCAAAAGGCACGTCAATAAACTCAAGACCAATACCAGGATAAATAAAAGATTCATCATCTAAACCAGGCTCTACTATCCTTACTACCTTTGCATATGTTTGTGCTGTTTTATCATTACTGTGAAGTGGAAATAAAAGATAAAGCTCTGTACCTATTTTAGGAAGATGAATAGTTTCTACAAAAACACCAGAGCTAGAAATATCCCTAATAGTATTTACTCTAGATATCTCTTTATCTAGAACTATAACCTTGCTATTCAAAGGAACTCTGACGTGTCTTCTCTGATTTACCAAGTTACTCCTCCAAATATTACAAAAGATTAGCAGCCAATTCTGCCAACTCAGATCTTTCGCCTTTAACAAGCGTGACATGAGCAGAGATCTTTTGTCCCTTGAATCTTTCCACGGTGTAACTTAAACCGTTACTGGATGAATCTATATAAGGATTGTCTATCTGAAAACAGTCTCCAGTTAAAACTATCTTAGTAAAATTACCAGCTCTGGTTATTATTGTTTTTATTTCATGTGGAGTTAGGTTCTGTGCTTCATCGACTATTAAATATTGATTGGCTATACTTCTTCCCCTTATGTAGGTCAATGGTTCAATATTTAACATGCCTTGATTTATAAGTTCTTGCCATTTTCTTCCAGGTCCTGTTTTCTTTTTTACACCAGTAGCAGCAGTAGCTGACGCATCACCAGAACCAAGAATATATTCCAAATTATCAAATATTGGAGCCATCCAAGGATTTAATTTCTCATCTATATCTCCAGGTAAATAGCCTATATCCTTTCCCAAAGGAAAAACCGGTCTAGAAACTAAAAGCTTAGCATATGAACCAGCATCTATGGTTAGAGCTAAACCAGCTGCGATCGCCAATAAGGTTTTACCTGTTCCAGCCTTACCTACTAAACTAACCAGCCTAATGTCGTCATTCAAAAGCATATCTAAAGCAAAGATCTGTTCAACGTTCCTTGGAACTATACCCCATACGCCATCTACGACACCCCTGAGCAAAGGTACTATTGAAGTACTTACTAGATCATAGCGACCTAAAGCAGTATGAGATTTATCTGTAGCATCTCTAAGGATGACGTATTCATTTGGCATTATATCAGTAATATTTTTTAAATTAGTTAGAGGTAGTTTCTTTTCTTTGAAAAAATCATCTATATCTTTTTTTGTGCAATCTATATATCTAGCACCTGCATATAGTTCTTCAACTTTTTGATCTCCAGGCTCGTAATCAACAGCCTTTATCCCTAAAAGATCGGACTTTATTCTCAAATTTGTATCTTTTGTAACAAAGATTATTTCTTTTCTAGAATCTATATTTTTATGTTTAAGAGCAGTAGCTAATATTATGTTATCAGCCTTGTTACTTTCAAAAGCAACTGGCAGACCTACTGGTTTTTCATCTGGAAGGTCTACATAAAGAGTTCCTTTATTCTCTAATGTGACACCTTCAAGAAGATTCCCTTTTCTTCTCATCTCGTCTAAAAATCTAGAGACCTGTCTGGCATTTCTTCCAATTTCATTAAGGTCTTTTTTAAATTTGTCGACTTCCTCTATAACAGTTATAGGAATTACAATGTCGTTGGCTCCAAATTTTAAGATAGCCAATGGGTCAAACAAAAGAACGTTAGTATCCAATACAAAAGTTTTTCTTCTGATCAAATCAGCTCTTCTACTCATTTTACAACCTCGCTCTAACTTTAGATGCCGCAAGGATTATGCGGGTGTATTCATAATTAAATTTCTTAAGTACTTCATCAGTAAAAGTTTTTACATCTATACCAAAATCCTCTAATGCACTAGTTTTAACAGGTGTCCCCGAGTTATTTACATTAAGTCCTATATGTATAAGAGCAGAAACAGGGGAAACAGAAGCAATGGAGATGGAAAGTTTACCGTCTCCTATAAAAAGATCATCACCGTCTTTTTTTACTGGTACTTTATTTAATAGAAGGATGTTCTGTATCTCTGATATAAATAGACACTGTATCGCTGTAGCCAGAATACAATCCTTGCCAAAGAGTTCTATAATAAAATGCAGCATCTTATCTGCTTTAATAGTCTTATGCTGTAAGAGATCTTCAAGATCTGCCATTTGATCATCTGACACATCACACGGACCCATAAAACAAACAGCAGCATCTCCCATGATGCCGGTTTTTTTATATATCCAGTGAGGAGCCAGTTGGCTTCCGTCATAAGCTATTTTTTCACTAAGATGCACTATCTCAAGAAACGATCTTTCCATTCACTCTCCTGTCTATGTTCTTTGATAACTCGCTTTAACCTTAGACAAGACTCACAACTGCCACACATTTTCTCATAACTATCATAACAGCTCCAGATATATTCCTGAATATTTTTGATACCGAGAAGATCTGCTGTCTTGCAAAGCTCATCATATATATCATTCTTAACCATGTCTACGCTGTAAGAAAATACTTTTGGCTTGCTCAGTGTAGAGAATTCAAAAAGAGAATTACTTCTGTTCATAAAAGTTTCTGTGTTATCAGGGAATCGTACTGCTTCCTCTTTATTCAAACCCATAATTATAACTTGGTAGGACTTGGATTCTGCTATAGCCGCTCCAATATTTACAAAAACGCCATTCCTATTAGGAACCCACTCTGGCAAAGTTGAAGAAGAATCAGCATCTTTAAGTGAAGCATATTTACTTATCTCTGTCTTTTTAGAAAGAAGTGATGAATCCAGGTTTCTATACCATGGAAGATCAACCTTAATAAAATCTAGCTTCAGAGCCTGGCATAATTTCCTAACATGAACATATTCCTGGGCCACAGCCTTTTGGCTGTAATCAAAAAAGGCGACACTAACGGATGTAAATTCTTGTTTTGCTTTTAATAGATTATAAACTGAGTCAAGGCCGGAGGAACATAATACTAGTGCTTTTGTTTTATTGTTCTGCTCTAAAAATAGCTCTCGCATCATCTGATTCCCACACTACTACTTCTTTTAAGTTAGAGAACTGTTCTTTCAATTCTCCATATATCGCACTTGCAAGATTCTCCGCTGTGGGGTTGGTTTTGTCAAATGGAGATATCTCATTTATGTAGGCGTGGTCATACTTTTCCAGTATCTCTTTGATAGCACCCTTAACGATCCTAAAGTCACACAAAAAGCCCGTCGCATTAAGCTCGTTCCCATCAAGACAAACTTCTACCTTCCAGGTATGCCCATGAAGATTTTCACATTTACCATTATAGTTCCTAAGATTATGAGCAGCGCTAAATTTTGAATTAACTCTTATTTCGTACATCTAAACACCACTTATAAGGATAGCTTTTCGTAAATTTTTATTATTTTATTAGAGTAAGCACCAGGCACTCCGCCTTCTTCCCTTAGCATATGGTCTATGTTAGATGGTCCGTAGTTATATGCTGCAAGATATAGTTTCATATTGTTGTTATATTTTCCTGAAAGCTTAGACAGATAGTAAGTTCCAAGTATTATATTAGTTTTAACATCACTCAGCCCTTTGCGCCCGTTGTATTCCATTCCCAATTCTTCAGAAATACTCTTAGCAGTTGCAGGCAATAACTGCATTAGGCCTCTTGCTCCCATTGGGGACACAGCATTCTTGTTAAGAGATGATTCGACTGCTATAACAGAAAAGACCAGCATAGGATCTACATCATATTTCTTACCAGCCGCATAGATCTCTTTTGTCAAAAGATTAATATCAGAGGAGTCAATTTTTCCATAGTTGTTAACAGAAACAAAGGCACTTACTGTTTGCCTTAGTTCATTTAGTTCTCTTGCTTCTGTTACCCTACCTTTAATAACATAAAGAGATACCAAAAGTGTTGTAGCCGCAAGACCCAACATCACTATCGCGCTTGTCTTATGTAGTATCGGTTTTACCATCTTGTAATCTCCAAATTTTTTGTCAAAGTAGTAACTGTACTTAGCTGTAGCTTGCAAGTTAAATGCCATTACTTACCCCCTTTCCAAAAACATGGGCCACCTTACCAGAACTTAGAGACTTGGGTCAAGGAAAAAATGCCAAAACACAATAAAACACCTAACGTTTAATGTGTAACCTACTAATATTGTTATGTTTAACAAAGAAATAGAACGGTCAACTTAAAAGTACTTTAAAGAAACTTATTTGACGCAAAGGCCATTATTAATGAAGCTTGGTGTACAAAGACAGAACACTAGCCCCGAATAAAGACAATGTCTCTTATTCCACATCTACTATTATATACTGTAAGGATCGGTTACCATTCCATTCGTTTATAGATGGTTTAAATACAAGGTCTATAGTTGACCCTAGACTATCAGCGAGGTTGGACATATTAAAACCTATAGCATCTATACCATTTTCAAGTTTAAGTTTTAAATGTTTATCTTTTAAAATCCACTTATTAAGAACCTTCACATCTGAACTGAAAAACAATGGTTGCGGGTTATCGACTCCAAACGGCTCTATTTGAGACAGTTCAGTAACCGTTCTCATGCTTATATCATCTATCCCAAGTTCTACATCTATATTCAAAACTGGTAAAAGTTTCTTAGATTTTATATAGTTACCAACTCCTTGCTCAAACATTTCCTCAAATTTTGGTAATCTATCTGACTTAATACTCATCCCGGAGGCCATATTGTGGCCACCAAAATCCTCAAAAATTTCTTTAAAACTTAAAAAGACAGAAAAGATATCTACACCTGGAATACTTCTAGCAGAGCCTTTAGCAATACCGTTAGACCCTATAGTATAGACTGATGTTGGTTTGTACCATTTCTCTGCAGACTTTGAGGCGACTATTCCTATAATCCCCTGATGCCAATCTTCATTTGCAAATGTAAGAGTAAATCGTTTTTCAAAGATCTCCTTATTTTGGTCAGAGCACATCTTTTCCACTATAGATTGAACTTCCTTCCATGACTTGTTTTGAAAGGACATCCTCTTTTGGTTCTCCTCATTAAGAACACTAGCCAGTTGTTTTGCTTCCACTTCACTATTTGAAAGCAAAAGTTCTACAGACCTAGAAGCATTACCCATTCTTCCAGCTGCATTAAGTCTTGGGGCAAGAATAAAGCCAAGAGCATCAGAATTTACCTGAGTTTTTAAACCACTAACTTCTATAAGAGCAGAGAGTCCTATCCTTGAATTATTATTTATTATATCCAGACCTTTTCTTACCAAGATCCTGTTCACACCCATAAGAGGGACAACATCAGCTATAGTACCAAAAGCAACTATGTCTAAATAACTCTTAAGGTCAGGTTCGTTGTCATCTTTAAAAAAACCTCTATCCCTTAAAACTTTTCTTGTGGCTATTACAAGGTAATAAGAAACTCCAACTCCTGCAAGGCATGAAAATGCTGAATCTTCCCCCACTTTATGAGGATTAACAAAAGCATATGCATCTGGAGTTTGGGCTCCGACTTTATGATGATCTGTTATTATAAGATCTATACCAACTTTCTTACAGTACTCAGCGGTATCCATACTCGACGTACCACAGTCAACAGAGATAAGAAGATTGGCTCCGTCTTTATGTATTTTCTTTACAGAATCTATATGAAGGCCATAGCCCTCTACGAATCTTTCTGGTTGATAATATTTTACGTCTACATTAAGAGTACGAAGAAATGTTACTATCGTAACAATAGAGGTAGAGCCGTCTATATCATAGTCACCATAGATACATATTGTTTCTTTTTTCTCTATGGCATCTGCCAAACGTTCTGCCGCTTTTTTCATATCACTAAGCGCAAAAGGGTCTGGCAGTTTTGATAAACTAGGTTCAAAGAAATCCTTAATGGATTCCTGATTATCCAAACCTCTGTTTATAAGAACTTGAGCCGTTACAGAGGATAAACCTAGAAACTTAGAAAGCTTTTTAGCTTTTTCACTTACTGTTGATTTTACATTCCACTTACATTTGGGCATCACTTAGTCGCTTTTGATGACTTAGCTGCTGCTCTCTTCTCTGCAAAAGTTTCCATAAATAAAACGATTGGAGAGGCTATAAAGATAGATGAATATGTTCCAACAACTATACCAATAGTCATGGCAAGAGAGAAATCCCATAATGTGCTTCCACCAAAGATAAGAAGCATAATTACAACGAGCATTGTTACTGCCGATGTTAATATCGTTCTACTTAGTGTTTCATTAACAGCTTTGTTAATTATGTCGTAATAAGATGTTCCCTTTTGAGAGTGCATCGTTTCCCTAATTCTATCATAAACAACTATGGTGTCGTTAGTCGAGTAACCAACTACGGTTAAAAGAGCCGCAACTGTTGTAAGGGTAAACTGATAACCTGTGACAGAGAACACGCCTATTATTATTAATGGATCATGTATCAAAGCTACTATTGCTCCAGTCGAGAACTTATAATCGAATCTGATCGCAATATAAATGAAGATACCCAACATCGCATAAAGAAGAGAATAAATACCGCTTAGCTTAAGTTCTTTTCCTACTTTTGGTCCAACTATATCTACTTTCCTAACTTCATAACTGCCCTTTGCAAAACGTTCTGTAAGTTTTGCTTCTATATCTTTTGTAAGCTGTCCAAGGGATTCATTTCCACCTTTAACCCTTATAAGATACTCATTATATTTTGAGTCACTAAATTTTTGTACTTGCAGATCCTGTATCTTTACCTCATTCATGATAGCTCTTACTTTTTGTGAATCAACAGCAGAATCGTTGAACCTAACGTTCATTTCTATACCGCCAGTAAAATCTACACCGTAGTTTAGCCCGTGAGTAAAAAACAAGGTAATGGAAGCAAGTATAAGGATCGCAGAGACTGTTATCCATACATATCTTGTACCCATGAAATCAAATTTGGTGTGTGGCTTTATAAGCAAAAACATATAATCATTCCTCCACTTTTAGATACTTAGTTTTTCTAGTTTTCCCTTATCCATCAGATATTCAAAGATCCACTTGGTTAAATATACTGCTGTGAATATTGATGAAACGATACCGATCAAAAGAGTTACCGCAAAACCCTTAATAGGTCCTGTACCATATTGCAGAAGAACTATTCCTGCGATCATGTTTGTTATATGGGCGTCGATTACCGTCCAAAAAGCCATATGATACCCATTTTCGAGTGCTGCTCTTGCTGAATTGCCCAGACGGTATTCCTCTCGTATTCGCTCGTTAATAATAACGTTGGCATCTACACTCATACCTACTGTAAGAATAATACCAGCGATACCAGGCATGGTTAATGTAGAACCAAATAACATCAGTACAGCAACTACTATCATAACGTTCATGATAACCGCTAGATTGGCTACTAGGCCAGAAAAACGGTAATAAATACCCATGAACAAGATTACTAATATTGAGCCAAGGATAAAAGACATTCTGCCTTCAGCGATACTATCACTACCAAGTGAAGGGCCAACAACTCTTTCTTCTTCAAAGGTTAACTGTGCAGGTAGAGCTCCAGCTCTTAGAACAAGAGCGATATCTTCTGCTTCTTGTTGTATTTCTGCCAGAGGTCGTCCACCGCCAAGAGTTATTTGTCCTGAATCGCTTATTTTTGCCTGTATAGTCGGTGCAGAATAAACGTTCTTGTCTAAAACTATAGCTAACTGTTTTCCTATGTTCTTTCCTGTTAGATCTTCCATAAATCTGGAACCAATAACATTCATGCTAAAACTTACATAAGGCTCTCCAAATTCATTATTGAATCCTATGCTTGCATCTTTTAAATGGTCACCAGTTACAGGACTCATCTTATCAAGAAGATACGGAACAAATATTTTCTTCCCTGATTTAGGATCAATCTTTCTTTCAAAAAGGATCATCGCATCATCAGGAATGCTTTTTGCAACATATTCGTTTAGCTTATCAACATAGTCAGAATAAGATATTTTAGTCTCTTCATAAACTATTCCAGCTTCTGTGGCTTTATTTACGACCTGAAGAAGTTTTTCATGACTGAAATCAGGTTTATTCTGAACAAGTTTAAATTCAAGTTTAGCTGTTCTACCTATAATAGATTTTGCTCTGGCTGCATCTTTTACTCCAGGAAGCTGAACTACTATCCTGTCACCGCCCTGAGCTTGTATACTCGGCTCATTAACACCAAACTCATCTATTCTATTCCTTATAGCCTCTATAGTTTGGTCTATGGCTTTCTTCTTTATGTAATTAACATCATCTTCTTTTAGATCAAATGTAATTTCATTGTCGCTAGAGCTAAGGTAGCTCATGCCTGTATATTTAGTAACAGTATCATTTATGGTCTTAAGATCTGCCGGATTTTTGAATTTTATATTGACCTTTGCTGTCTTATCTACCCTTGAGACCTTTTCTACTTGTATTTTCTTTTCTTCAAGAGTTTTAATAATACGAGCTACGTTCCTGTCTGAATGTTCAAGAACGACCTTGTCAACATCAACACCAAGGACAAGATGTGTACCTCCTTGAAGATCCAATCCAAGCTTCAGCTTACTTGAAGGCATTATCTTAGTAACCCAATAAGGAGCTGTGTTGGAGTCCACTAACAGCGGAGATATAACCCAAAAACAAGTTACAATTAAAAATATAACAAAATAAAAACGCCATCTATCGCCCATGTTAGTTACCTCTTATTTTTGATTTTCCTGCATAGCAAGTTTAGCATTAGCAGAGATTGTACCCTTTAATACTTTCATTTTAACTTCTCCATCTATAGTAATGGTTACGATCTTATCTGAGATGGAATCAACAACGCCGATTATACCGCTGCCTGTTATGACTTCATCACCCTTTTTAAGACCGGTTAGGAATTCCTGATGCTGCTTCCTCTGTTTCTGTTGCGGACGTATCATTAAAAAATAGAACACAACTATGATAAGCGCGAATGGCATTAACATATTAACTATACCCATAACTCCACCCTTAGGAGCCACTCCCTGTGCTTGTGCAAAAAGACCATTCATTAAAAATAATACAAAAAACATTTCCTACCTCCGTTATATTAGACAATTATTTAAGCTATATCTTTATTATAATTATTCAAAAAATCAGCATAAAACTTATCAAAGCTTGAATTTTTAAGAGATATTCTAAGCTTATCCATAAAACGCATAAAAAACCTTAGGTTATGGACTGTATTTAAGTAGTATGAAAGCAGCTCACTGGACATATAGAGGTGTCTTAAATACGACCTAGAAAAAGTTCTGCATGTATAACAGTCACAGCCTTCTTCTATAGGTGCTGGATCATCAAAATACCTTGCTTGCTTTATAGACATCTTACCTGCGAATGTATAGAGCCCGCCGTTCCTAGCATTCCTGGTAGGGATAACACAATCAAACATTTGAACACCATGTTTAACAGCGAACAGAATATCTTCTGGTTCACCAACACCCATAAGATAGATCGGTTCAGATATCTTTTGCATATGTTCCATCGTTGAAGAAAGGACGTCGTACATCATCTCCTTGGGTTCTCCGACACTAAAACCACCCAAGGCATAGCCGCTAAAACCAATATCAAGTAATTGCTTTAGACTTTCCACTCTAAGGTCTTTTTCCATACCACCCTGAACTATTCCAAATAGATGCCCATTAGCTCCAAGTCTTTGCCATTCATCTTTGGATCTTTGCGCCCATCTGGTTGTCATCTGAAGTGATTTATTTATATAGTTTCTATCGCTATCGTGAGCAGGACATTCATCAAAGACCATTTTTATATCAGAACCTAAAGCATCCTGTATCTGAATAGAAAGCTCTGGTGTAAGAAAATGCTTTGAACCATCTATGTGTGAATGGAACTCTACACCCTCTTCTTTTATTTTTCTCAGGTTAGTAAGACTAAAAACCTGAAAGCCACCGCTATCAGTAAGGATCGGACCATCCCACGACATAAATTTATGCAAGCCGCCCATCTTCCTTATAAGTTCATGTCCTGGTCTAAGAAAAAGATGATAGGTGTTTCCCAATATTATTTTAACTTCGAGTTCTTTAAGCACATCAGGAGGAACAGCCTTAACTGTTGCCTTTGTACCAACAGGCATAAAAACTGGAAGGTCTAATTCCCCATGTAGAGTTTTAAATTTGCCAAGCCCCATTTATATTTGTTCAAACCTTGCCGTAAAATGCCTCAACACAGGTGCTTCATATATCATTTTAAGCCCACGGATATTTTTTTTATTCTTATTAACTATATCCAGTATTTCTACGACGTAATCCATGTGACTTTGAGTATAAACTCGTCTAGGAATTGCTAGTCTTACAAGTTCCATCTTTGATGGACGATTCGCTTTTGTTTCAGGGTCTCTATCCATCATTGCACTGCCTATTTCTACACCCCTTATTCCACCAACAGCGTATAATTCACAAGCTAATGCCTGTGCAGGATATTGATCCTTTGGTATATGAGGAAGCATGGCTTCAGCATCTACAAAT
>JBAXWW010000012.1:0-17067 GCA_037128215.1 bacterium
GAAGAGACTGGAACCATAGAGGGGATAATAACTGTTGACGACGTAGTAGAATATCTAACAAGGAACTGGCAATGATCAAAAGGGTTAAACCCTGGATGGCAAGTATTATCCTCTTTTTGAGTGTACTTGGACCAGGGATAATAACAGGAAGTGTAGATAATGATGCGGGTGGAATAACCACATATTCAGTTGCTGGAGCAGTATATGGTTATCACCTTTTATGGACACTATTCCCAGCATTAATAGCATTATTCGTTGTTCAAGAAATGAATGCAAGAATGGGTGTAGTTACAGGCAAAGGCTTAGCAGATCTGATAAGAGAAAGTTTTGGTATAAAAATAACAGCACTTATCTTTGTCGCTCTTATAATAGCGGACATAGGCAATACAGCTACTGAGTTTGCTGGTATCGCCGGAAGCTTACAAATCTTTGGAGTCAGCAAATACATCTCTGTCCCTATATGTGGCGTATTGGTTTGGATAATGGTCGTAAAAGGTAATTACAAAACATCAGAGAGGATCTTCCTTATATTCAGTGTTTTCCTACTTTCTTATGTGGTTTCTGCAATAATGGCGAAACCAGATTGGAAAGAAATAGGAACAGCTGTAATCAGACCACAGCTACACAGAGACTTTGCCTATATAAGTATGGTCATCGGTATAATAGGAACGACAATCGCACCTTGGATGCAATTCTATATGCAATCTGCTGTAATAGAAAAAGGACTAAGAATAAAACATTATAAATATATCCTTATAGATGTTTTGATTGGATGCATCATGACCGTAGCTGTAGCTTTTTTTATAATAGTAGCCTGCGGTGCAACACTTCATAAAAATGGAATACAAATAAATGAGGCAAAAGATGCTGCAGTAGCATTAAAACCTTTTGCAGGTGCTCTTGCAGGACATGTATTTGCCTTTGGCCTTTTTATAGCGTCAATTTTCTCAGCTATCATTCTTCCACTTGCAACTGCTTTTTATATATGTGAAGCATTTGGATTTGAGGCTGGAATAGATAAAAGACTAAAAGAAGCTCCAGCTTTTTATGGATTGTTTACGGCAATAATCTTTGTCTCTATAGTAATAATATTAATACCTAATGCTCCGTTAATAGCTATAACCATCTGGACGCAGATCATGAATGGAATTTTACTACCCGTCGTACTTGTATGTATGATGTTGATGGTTAATAATAAAAAGATAATGGGAAAATACGTTAACAACATGGGGACTAATATAATTGGTTGGTCAACCATCTCTATATTAATCGCATTAACTATATCGCTCTTGATACAGCCATTACTAAGTAAATTATTCAGCTAATACTTTTTTGTGCTCTAAATAATGAGATGACTGTTTATAAATAATACTAACAAAAAACCCTTTCTCCAAAAAGAGAAAGGGTTTTTATAAAAGTCTTAGCTACGACTTAATTACTTAACTTCTTTAACTTCTTCTACTTTCTTTTCTGCTTTCTTGTGAGCTTTTTTTGCTTTCTTTTCTGCTTTCTTTACTTCTTTTACTTCAGGTGTCTTAGCTGTGTCTGCCTTAACTTCAGTAGCGGCCTTAACTTCAGCTTTTTTAACGTCTGTCTTAACAGGAGTCTGAGCAAATGCTGTGCAAGCAAACAATGCAACTACAACTGTGGCTAAAAATTTCATTAATCGTCCCTCCATTTTAATAATTATCGAACTAGATACCTAGTCCCTTTAATGGGATAATCCTGCCTCTAATAAGCAAAAAAGTAAAACATTTTTTATTTATCTTAAAACCTGCCATAGTAAGCACTAAGAGGGCAAACAGCTTTTTGACGCACTGTTCTAACTACCCTATTTTTTTAATTTTTTTGACTTATAACACCCATCCTGTAATATTTAGCTAAGAAAACACTAAAGGAGAAACTAATATGAAAAACTTTTTCTCTCGTCTTCTTTTAACCATGACCTGTACCAGTATTTTTTTCACTACGAGCATTAAAGGAAATCCAAGTCAAGATGCTGATGAGCTCAAAAAATTCATTAGTATCTATGAATCAAAACTAATTCCACTTTATATAAAAACAACTGTCTCGTCATTTGACGCAAGAATATCTGGAAAGGAACAAGATTATAAAAAGTCAGCAGGATATCAGGTCGAGTTAGGCAAACTATATACCAACAAAGACGAATACAATTTTTTAGATAAGATAAAAAAGCATAATAGCATAAAAGATGAAGATCTAAACAGAGAGTTATTGATAATCTACAATGCATATAAAGGTGGACAGATAGACCCTAAAAAACTTGAAGAAATGATTAATCTTCAAAGTAGTATAGAGAGTAAATTCTCAACATTCAGAACAAAGGTTAACGGCAAGGAATTAACAGATAACCAGGTAGAAGATGTTCTTAAAAAATCATCTGACTCAAATGAACTAAAAGAGACCTGGCTTGCCAGCAAGAATATAGGAAAAGCTGTTTCTGCTGATATAATAAAATTAGTTAAGATGAGAAATGCTGCTGCAAAAAAGATGGGTTTTAATAACTACCATCAAATGAGCTTAAAACTTAGTGAGCAAGATCCTAAAGAAATAGAAAAACTTTTTAATGAACTTGATAAACTTACCAGACCTTCTTTTGTCTCTCTAAAAAAAGATATTGATCAATTCTTGGCAGAAAAATATAAAATTTCAACATCAAAACTTATGCCTTGGCATTATCAAAACAGATATTTTCAGGAAGCTCCAAGCATATACTCAGTTGATCTAGACACTTACTATAAAGGTAAGGACCTTGTTGATCTAACAGAGGATTATTATGCTGGAATAGGTTTACCTATGGACGACATAATAGATAGAAGTGATCTTTATGAAAAGCCAGGAAAGTATCAACATGCCTGCTGTGACAATTTAGATAGAAAAAGTGATATAAGAATAACTTGTAATATAAAGCCAAATGAATATTGGATGGACACAATTCTTCACGAGAGTGGACACGCCGTTTACGAAAAATGGCTAGACCAGACAATGCCGTGGTCCTTTAGAGAACCAGCACACACCTTTACAACGGAAGCAATAGCAATGATGTTTGGAAGAATGGCAAGTAACCCTCAGTGGCTGCATGATGTTGTAGGTATATCAACAGCGGAACAGAACAAAATATCAGATGTAAGTTTTAAGATAACCAGACTAAAACAACTAACTTTTAGCAGATGGGCACAGGTAATGTACAGGTTCGAAAAATCAATGTATGAAAATCCTGATCAGGACCTTAACAAACTGTGGTGGAACCTTGTAACAAAATATCAATTAATAAAGAAGCCAGAAGGCAGAAACGAAGCTGATTGGGCTACTAAGATACATATAGCACTATACCCTGCTTACTATCACAATTATCTAATGGGTGAATTGCTGGCATCACAGCTTCATCACTACATCGTTAAGAATATCATTAAATCTGATAATATCAAAAACCAAAGCTACGACGACAACAAGGCTGTAGGACAATATTTAATAAATAATGTTTTTGCTCCTGGAAGAAAATATTACTGGAATGATATGATAAAGAAAGCAACAGGAGAAAAATTAACAGCCAAGTACTATGCGAAACAGTTTGTAGATTAACATAGAAATGCTATAGGACTCTATTATGGATTTTGAAATATCGAATGCTCTAAAAAAACAAAAATACAGAGTTGCCTTAAGCTCTGTATTGGCCGCTGTATTCCTTACACTGTTAAAAATAGTAGTAGGACTTAGCACCAATAGTTTAGGAATACTTTCTGAAGCAGCTCATTCTGGATTAGATCTGGGTGCGGCATTACTAACCTTATTCGCTGTAAAAATATCAGACTTGCCTGCAGATGACTCACATCACTACGGACACGGCAAGATAGAAGGTTTTTCTGCTTTCCTACAAGTACTACTTCTTTTAGCTACATGTGGATATATCATATATGAAGCAGTAGAAAGGTTGTTGGGAAAAGCAACTCATGTTGATGTAAATATTTATTCCTTTATTGTTATGGCTATTTCCATAGTCGTAGATATATCAAGATCCAGAGCCCTTTATAAGATAGCAAAAAAGACAAATAGTCAGGCACTTGAGGCTGATGCTCTTCATTTTTCTTCAGACATCTGGAGTTCTATAGTAGTAATAATCGGCTTAGCATCATATAAGTTCCTAAACCTACCTTTGGCAGATTCAATTTCTGCACTAATTGTTTCTGTCCTTGTAATAGTGGTATCCGTAAAACTAGCGATAAGAACTATTAATGTCCTTCTAGATAGGGCTCCTGGTGAGACGAGAAAACAAATTTATGATCTTATAAGTAAAATAGATGGCGTAAAAAAAGTGCATAAATTAAGAGTAAGAAGTTCTGGTAATTTAATATTTACAGATATGATACTTTTGGTAGATAGCGACTTAACAATAGAAGAAGCTCACAGAATATCCAATAATGTAGAACATCATCTTAAAGAATTTATGCCAAACATTGATGTAACCATACACCTTGAGCCAAAAGAATCTGGACAAATGGAAAAGATAAGCAGCATGATGAAAATAAGCAAATTGTTAGATGAACATCATGCAATGTTCTATAAGTATCATAATCTTGATGTAACCAACTATAATGGAAAACATATAATAAGTGTGCACCTTGAAGTTAATCCAGACATACAATTACGCGAAACTCAGGCAATCTGTGCTCATCTAGAACAGGACATTTTGGAATTAATACCTCAAAGCCAGATTACTATTCATGTTGAGCCGATACAGAACAATTAAAAGCCCAAGCTAAATTTTATATTTGCCAAGATACTCAATCAAAGATATATAAAATCGGTCTTGAAATCATAGCTTTTAGGGGAGGTTTAAGTAATGACTAGTTTGATTGGTGCTAGCAGTTTTGAAGTCTTTTCTATTTGGACGGTTCTTTTCATCGCATGTTTAGGTCTAGGTTATGCCTTGTTCTTAAGAAAGCAGATCATGCGACAGGACAAAGGAAATGAAAAAATGCAGGAGGTATGGAATGCCATACGTTCTGGCGCTGATACGTATTTAGGTCGTCAGCTTAAGACAATACTTCCGTTAATAGTTATATTAACTGTTGCTCTATTCTTCTCTGTATATGTAGTTGCACCTACAAGAGAAGCGTTAGAAAGGTTTAAGGATTACACACCAGATCAGGTAAAAATCATCATCGGTGTTGGAAGATCTGTTGCCTTTATCATGGGAGCCTTGTTCTCTTTAATGGTAGGACAATTTGGTATGAGAATGGCTGTTGAGGCAAACGTTAGAGTTGCTTCTGCTGCTAGAAGAAGTTTTTCTGATGCATTAAAGATATCCTATAGAGCAGGAACTGTAACTGGCATGTTGACAGACGGTCTTGGTCTTTTAGGTGGAACATTAATCTTCATAATATTCGGAATAGCTGCTCCTGATGCTCTTCTTGGCTTCGGCTTTGGAGGAACATTACTTGCATTATTCATGAGAGTCGGCGGTGGTATATACACAAAAGCTGCAGACGTTGGTGCTGACCTTGTTGGTAAAGTTGAAGCTGGTATACCAGAAGATGACCCAAGAAATGCTGCTGTTATTGCTGACCTTGTTGGTGATAACGTTGGTGATTGCGCTGGTATGGCTGCAGATATATTTGAATCATACGAAGTAACAATAGTTTCTGGTTTGATACTAGGACTTGCACTAGTAACAATAACTGGAGAATTAAAATGGATTATTTTCCCTCTATTAGTTAGAGGTATAGGAGTTCTATCTTCCATAATTGGAACATATGTTGTTAAGGGTAAAAAAGACGAGAAACGCGGAAATGCAATGAAGGCAATTAATAAAGGATTTTATACTTCAGCAGTAATATCATTAATCGCTTTCCTTTTCTTGGCTCATTATTATATGCACGAATGGAGAGCATTCCTTTCTGTTGGTGTAGGTATATTGTTGGCTATAGTTCTTGATGAAATAACAAAATACTTTACAGATACTCACTATAAACCAGTTAAAGACATAACAAAAGCTTCACAGACTGGTTCAGCTACTTTGATATTAAAAGGATTAGCGGTTGGCTACGAAGCTGCTGTTTGGCAGACACTTGTTATTGCAGCTACTATATTTACTGCAGTACTTATTTATTGGGGACAACCTGTTGTTTACGTCCTTTACGGAATAGCAATGACTGGTATAGGAATGTTAACACTTACAGGTAACAACGTCGCAATGGATTCATTTGGTCCTATTGCAGATAATGCTAACGGTATAGGAGAAATGGCTGGTTTAGATAAAGATGCTCGTCAGGTAATGGCAGATCTAGATGCTGTTGGTAATACAACAAAAGCTATAACTAAAGGCTTGGCTATTGGAAGCGCTGTTATAGCAGCTGTTTCCTTGTTTGGTTCTTATTTGACCGACGTTACCAGTGTACAGGCTCAGATGGGACTTGCAGAAAATCTAAGATTAGCTGTAACTGGTATAAGAATTTCTATGCCTATAGTTTTTATTGGAGTGCTTATCGGTGGAGCTATTCCATGGTTATTCTCTTCATTAATGATCAATGCTGTTGCAAGAGCAGCGGCTCTTATAGTTGACGAAGTTCGTAGACAATTTAAAATTCCAGGACTTATGGAAGGAAAAGTTAAGCCTGATTACAAACAGGCTGTTGGCATATGCACAGTAGCAGCGCAGAGAGAATTGATCTCTCTTGCACTTATCGCAGTCCTTTCTCCTTTAGTTATTGGACTTCTACTTGGTGTAGAAGCACTAGGTGGATTCCTTTGTGGAGCGATACTTTCTGGTCAGCTACTTGCTGTATTTATGGCAAATGCTGGTGGAGCTTGGGATAACGCAAAGAAATCCATAGAAGATGGTCTGTTTGGTGGAAAGGGATCAGAGGCTCACAAAGCTTCTGTAGTTGGTGACACAGTTGGAGATCCTCTAAAGGATACAGCTGGCCCTGCTCTAAACCCTATGATCAAGGTCATAAACCTTGTATCACTACTTGCAGCACCAATACTTATTCAGTACCACAGAGACAATCCGTACGTTATAGGAACGATAATCGTTTTTGTTATATTGATACTAGTTTCTGTCGTTTACTCAAAACGTGACTCCAAGATATAAAAGAACTTTATTTTAACTATAAAGAGGCTGCACTTAACAAGTGTGGCCTCTTTATTTCTTACCTAGATTAATAATACATTTCAGATTTAAATTTATATTTATAAAAAAACGATTCGGTTTTTACCCATTCTAAATCTCTACTAGTTAAAATCCATATTGAAGTATTAACAAGAAGTAGTCCAAATTGATTTTTACACTCGTAGAGATTAAGAATAGGTCCCAAAAACCTGCATAAGTTTTTTTATAAATATAAATTTAAATCTGAAATGTATTAGCTTAGATACCAGTATTGTTTTTAGCCCAAAAAGTGATACATTGTCTTTATCAAGAAAATGAAGGGGGTTTATTTTGAATTCCAATTATAAAGCAAAGTGGTTTGTTTTTGGGGATCTCAATGGTTTTTTCGGACTTATGTTTGACAACATCGCTGTTCTTTCATTTTTAGCAGGAATTTTGATCTTTGTATTTCAATTCCCTGCAGACATCGTTTATAAAAAGATGTTCCCAGGTACTGCATTTGGAGTTCTTTTTGGAGACCTTGTATACACATGGATGGCATACAGACTAGCAAAGAAAACTAAGAATCCAAATGTAACAGCAATGCCTTTGGGACTTGATACACCGTCTACAATAGGTATAGCATTAGCTGTTTTGGGACCAGCTTTTATAGCCATGAAAGCAAAGGGGATGGACCCACATGCCGCCGCTATGATGACATGGTACATAGGAATGGCGACCATGGTAATGATAGGAATATTAAAACTTATACTTTCTTTTGTTGGGGGATGGGTTCAAAAAATAGTTCCTCAAGCAGGACTTCTTGGTTCACTGGCAGGAATAGGACTTGTATTAATAGGGTTTATACCTCTAGTTGATATCTTTGGAATGCCCGTCGTTGGAATGATCGCACTTGGTCTTATTCTATACAATCTGGTAGCACACATAAAACTTCCTTTTAATATGCCTGGAGTTTTTGTCTCTGTATTAGTTGGAACAGTTTTATATTACGTATTAGGAAATTTTGATCTTTTAGGTTTTGCCTTTACTATTCCTAAGGCTGAATTCCATTTTGGATTACCACTACCCACTTTAGGTTTTATGAGCGGCATGCAAGAAGCTCTCAAATATTTACCAATAGCGATTCCTTTTGGTCTTCTAACTGTTGTAGGTGGTATTAACGTTACAGAAAGCGCAAAAGTAGCAGGAGATAATTATAAAGTAAGAGACATCCTTTTAGTAGAGGCTATAGCTACTCTTATCGCAGGCTTTTGCGGTGGTGTTGCTCAATCAACTCCTTACATTGGACATCCTGCATATAAAAAGATGGGAAGTAGACTTGGCTACACACTTTTAACTGGTTTATTTATTGGGCTTGGTGGAATACTTGGCTATGTATCATTTATAGTAGAACTTATCCCTCGAGCTGTGTTAGCGCCAATATTAATATTCGTTGCTGTAGACATAATGTCTCAAGCTTTCTTGGCATGTCCTGCAAAACACACACCGGCAGTTGCATTTGCATATTTTCCGACTGTAGCAAGACTGCTTCAGATAAAATTTTCTAACCCTATGGTCGTTGCACAGGAAACATTTGCAAAGCTAATGGTAACAATGGAGAAAGGCTTACCAGAAATGCAGGTAATAGTTGCCTTAGGTAATGGTTTCATACTTACAGCTATGCTATGGGGTGGAATGGTCGCCTCTTTGATAGATAGAAAGATAAGACAAACAGTAATATATCTAATAATACTCGCACTATTTACATTCTTTGGAGTAATACACTCAGCTATTCCAGACGGTAATATGTATTTACCTTGGACACTGGGCCATCCAGCCAGAATGATACCTTATCAGTTTACGATGGCATATTTAGTACTGGCAGGAGTACTGCTTCTTCTTTCTTTTACAAAAGAAAGTAAGCATGCATACAAAACATATTAAAGATGAAGAATCTTATCTGTTCATTATTTATTTTGATGTTTTTTTATTCGTGCTCTCATACGTCTGAATACTTTAAGAACTCTCTTGAGGGCATGAAAGCTGTACAAGAAAATGGTTCTGGGTGTAGTAACAACTACACCCACACCACAAATGGTGACAATAATTATTTAAGAAAGTGTAAGTAATTACTTCCTAGGTGCTGGTGGCGGCGATGGCATATATTCGCCATTTTCAAGTCTTCTTTTCATCTGATCTTTATTTTGCAAAGTTTTTATCTTTTCAAGGAGGTTATTCATTTCTGTTTTGGAATTTATTTTATTCAGTTTTAATTCAATTCTTAGCCTGTCAAAACCAGGAAAAGTTATAAGTTCATTAACAGCCCACGTTGCATTTGCTTCTGCTGTTTCTTTACTATCATATCCACCGACAATCCTAGCTCCTTTTATGTTATAGTTACTATCCAAAGAAATAAAAATAATATTAACAATAGAAGATTCACATCTTATAGTTGCCATCGCATTAAAAGACATGTCAGGTAGATTATCAGTAGGAATATATTTAAATATTAGAGTATTACCATCAGCGACTTTTTTACTAGCTATTACAGTTTCTGAAGATGTCTTGATAACTTTACCAGGAGCAAACAGGTTAAAGAAGTTTTGTCCTACTACTTGAGCCTGTACTGTTACTGTAGTTAAAAATAAGCTAACTATTAAAAAAAGTATTTTATTCATAATTATAATCAAAAATTTGGGGTGAATGAGGGGACTTGAACCCCCGACAACCGGAACCACAATCCGGGGCTCTACCAAACTGAGCTACACTCACCACCCTGTGGTATCTACAATACTAAGTATGGTACGCCCGGCAAGACTCGAACTTGCGACCTACGGATTAGAAATCCGGTGCTCTATCCAACTGAGCTACGGGCGCATACCATTTTGAACCATCAAGTTTATATGCTACCTGATAAAATCATGCAAGATTTTTTTATCATGGTTCTACTATCGACAGTGTACAGCCTGAAGAAAGACTATTACTAGTAGATCCTTTTTATCTTCTTATTTGTACCCTTGACTTTTACCTCTACGAACTGTGGATTGAATACCACCGGTTTTCTTCCAAAGCAAACGCCCATAGCCTCGTAAAGAGCTATCTCGTCAAGATCAACATAGCGTTGAATAATTGCCTCTTTTGAAGGCATATATGACACATCATTACCGTCTACTCCCACAACTGTTACACCACTGATACCATTGACCAATAAGGTAACAGCACCAGCTCCAACAGAACGGCCAAAACTAACATCATAAGCAGAAGTATGTCCACACCTTACAAGATGTCCTGGATTTACTTCCCTTATTTCTGGAGTTTCGTTCATACCTTCTATGAACATACCAGATTCCTTCATAAATGATGTTATTTCTGGGTCATTATGGATCCTTTTTTCTATCATCTGTCTAACATATTTTGCTGCACCACTAAGTTTTTTATGACCAAAAGCATCAACACCACTAGCATCATCTGTAATTGTTCCATCGGCATTAGTCATACCTTCTGCAACTATTATTAAGTAAGTGCCAGCTCTAACATCACTACTCATAACTCTTCTCATAAATGTCTTTTTGTAGTGATTATAAACAACATCAAAATCTACAGGAACTTCTGGTATCAATATACAGTCAGCATCAGAGGCAATTCCTCCTCTAAAAGCTGTATGACCTGCATATCTGCCAAAGACTTCCATAACGATAGCTCTATTATGAGTACGACCAGTTGTTCTTAAGTCACTTGCAAAGGTAGCTATTCTATTTATAGTTGAGTCACCACCAACACTATATGTTTGAAGATCCAGGTCCATCGTCTTTGGAGCATGTATACATTTTATACCTTGTTCACTTAGATCAACCATAACACTTCCAGAATCATCACCACCACTTATAACAAGAGCGTCTATACCATGCTTTATCAAACCTTGTTTTATTCTATCAAACTTAGCAGGATCCTTTATTTTGCTTATTTTGACTCTTGAATGTCCAGCCTCTGAGCCAGCTATATCCGATGTGAAATCATCTAATCTTGCTGGAGTAAGAGTTATTAAATTATCTATATCTAAAAGGTTATACAGTGAGGCATATCCGTTAGGTATGACCTTCATGTCTATTCCCATGCTAAAAGCCATTTGAGCGGCTCCTTTTATTACAGCGTTCAGGCCACCACAGTCTCCACCACTAGTTATTAACCCAATCCTTTTTATATTTGCAGAAGCCATTTTAAGTCCTCCGATTATTTATTTTAAAAACACCTTATGCATGTATTTACTAGCACTTTGCACCATAATATCAACATTTTTTAGAGTTTTGCTTTTCTATGAAACACAATAATTGTACACTTTGTTTTGTTAGGAAGACGAATGGAGGAAAGATGAAATCTACTTATAAAAGAAAGATCTATCTTATAAATAAGAACTTCCAGACTAAGTTCATAATTTATACTTTATTAGTAGCTATTGTCACAATAGCGACCTTTTATGGGATGATCTATTTCTTCTTTGAAGAATCTGTAACTCTTGGAATTAACGCTGGTTTTCCAGCTGGACATGTTTACTTTAAGTTTATAGAGGACAGTCGTGCTGACATGAACACATACTTCTTGATATCCTCTATTTTTGTATTCATATTAATATTTGTATCTGGGCTATTTTTCTCTCACAGAATCGCTGGACCTATATATAGAATGAATATGTACTTAAGATCAATAGCACCTGAAAACCTTGCTACAACTATAAATTTCCGTAAAATGGACTTCTTTCAGGAACTTGCTATTTCTTACAATAAGAGGATTCTGTTCCTAAGAAAGATGGCGACGGAAAAACCAGAAAAATTAATTGAAATATTAAAGTTCAAAAAAGGCGAGAAGGTAGAAGATTAGTGACGCGAGACATTAATTTTGAGAATTTACCATCTCCAATCAATAAAACTGTTCTGTTCTTAGAAAGAAAGATTGGCAATAGAAAGCCTGAGATCATGGTAATTTTAGGTTCTGGACTAGGAGATGTCCTAGCTGAAGCTAAAATAATCCATGAAATTCCTTATGCAGACATTCCAGGAATACCAGCATCTACAGTGAGCGGGCACAAAGGTGTTTTAGAAATAGTTGAATATAATAAAAAGATAATAGCCGTTCTAAGAGGAAGACTTCATACCTATGAGGGATGTAGCTCTGATGATGTCGTAAGAACAATGAGAGCATTAGCATTATTAGGAGTACACACAGCTGTTATTACAAACGCCGCTGGGAGCACTAGCAAAAAGAATGGGCCAGGAGACATGGTCCTCTTGAAAGACCATATAAACATGAATTCACAAACTCCTCTTATCTCCGCTGAAGCCAAGGCTATGGGAGAAACTTTTCTAGATCTTTCTGAACCATACAATAATAATTTAAGAAAAAAGATCATAAAAAAGGCAAAGGAACAAAAAATAAAAGTATCAGAAGGCGTATACGCGTGGATGAAAGGTCCACAGTATGAAACAGCCGCTGAAGTTAAAATGCTTCATAAGCTTGGCGCTGATCTTGTTGGAATGAGTACTGTTCCAGAAGTAATCGCATTAAGACAACTAGGTGTGGATGTTGTTGGAATATCTACTGTTTCAAACTACGGGACTGGTGTCATTAACTCCAAATTATCACACAAAGAAGTAAAAACAGCCGGACAGAAAATAAGCATTAGTCTTAATAAATTGTTAAAGCTGATCATAGAAACAATATAGTCTACGTTTAAAATCTTAATCTAATCTTCTTAAACCTTGCAGCTTAGTATCTTTATTCAGTCCTGATAATCTAATAATTTACTAATATTATGTGTCTTCTATCTCTGAAGCCGCATAATCTTGTAAACTCTAAGATTATAAGGACTTCATAAACGCTCCTGCGCAATTGCCAAAATGCTTTAAGAAGATTAAATTAATATTTTAGACGTAGATAGTTTATTTCTTAGACTTAGCTACATCAAGATATGGCAAAAATGGTATTAACAACATAGCTGGTATTGATACTACAAAGCTTATGCCAAACATCCATCCATACCCAAGCCACGCAGCAAGAAAGCCTCCAGCTACGCCAGTGAACATACCACCTACGCTCATCAAACCAGAGCCTATTGCATAGTGAGTTGCCTTATACTCTGCAACACACAACCTCATCAAATATGTCATTAGGACAGAGGTGCCAAGTCCTGCGGCTAGCTGTTCAAAACACATTGTTCCGCCTATCAACAAAATATTAAAGGAGCCAACGCTTGTTGGTAAACTAGACCCAGTATTCATCTTTATAAAATCAGAAAGATGGAATGCCAGGAACATATAAAGAAGTAACGTAAAATTCTGAGCTAGGATAAAAGGCCAGATCACTTTTCTTAATCCATATTTATAAATAGCCCAGCCACCTATCATACCGCCAGCAATAGATGCTGGTAATCCAACCAAACTTGTCAGCCATCCATAGTGCAACTTTATCCCAACATCTACAAAAAATGGAGAGACCATGGAAGAAAGCATCCAGTCCCCTGCTCTTAATAATATAATAAATGCAAGAATAAGACCTATTTTATCTCTATCTACAAATGCAAGAAAAGCCTTACTGTAATTTGAATCAGGATCTCTTAAAAGACGACGTTTTATAGTATTTCTAAATAGTGCTACACATAGAAGCGATAATAAAAGAAAAATACCTATCCAGTGTGCAAAAGAAATTGATTTTAGTAAAGGCACAGAATTCTGAACACTTGTATAATAAGAACTCTTAAGAAACGTTCTTAGACCAACGACGATAAAAGCAAGTATAGTAAATCCTATTAACTTTTTTAATTTAAAGAAGCCTTCAAACAACTGCTTAAAACTTTTCTTATATTCCTCTACTTCTCTAAGAAAGAAAAAATGGTAGATAAAGAAAAGCCCCATAATAGAGCCTGCGCAAACAAAAGCTAATGTCCAGGAAACAGCCGTTCCAACAGTAACAACAACTCCAGTAGCAGTCATCATTGCTATTCGATATGCCATAACCCTGAAGCCTACATATTTGGCTTGCTCGCCCTTATCAAGAGCAGCCATATAATAACCATCTATCGCAATGTCATGAGTAGCGGAAATTATAGCGACTATAAAAAAGAGTACTGCTATTGCTTGTATGCCAAAACTTAGCGGAGCAAAAATAGCTGCAACAAACATCAAAGCAACAATAAAGAACTGCATCCACAAGAGCCAGACCCTCTTAGTTGCGGATTCATCTATCTGCGGGCTCCATAAGAACTTGAGTATCCAAGGCAGTCCATAAAGAGAGGTTAATCCTATATTCTCCAGAGGTACTTTCATGTCTCGTAAGAATAAAGGGATTATTGTTCTAGTAACTGTGAAAGGAAAACCTTCTGTAAAATATGTGGTAAATGACCAGATATAGTTAGAGGATAAATTTTTACGTATCTTTTTTAAGAACATAAAATCTCCTTTTTAGAAGACTACTTTTAATTCACCTTTTCTTATCACAACTGGAGGATTTTTTGTAAAATCTATTATAGTACTTGGGACAATACCTTTTACGTCCTGATACAGATCCTGTGCCACTGCTATTCTGTCATAATTCTGGAAATAAGCAAAAACCTCTTCTGCATCTTTGGCAATAGGATAGGATTCTGGATTTGCACTTGTAGAGATCAACGGTCTATCATAATAATCAAAAAGTTTTTTAACAAATTGCCCCTTTGCTATTCTAAATCCTGCATTACCGTCTTTATCTATAAGCCATTCAGATAATTTCTTTTTAGCTTTTAATAACATACTGAATGTATGATTTGAATTAGCAGAAATAAAATCCCTTACTTCCTCTGTAAGTTCTGCATACACGCTAAGCATGTCTATGTTTTTAACTAGCATTAAATAGTTTTTATGTTCAGATCGTTTTTTTATTGTATCAAGATATTCAATAGCCTCTTTGTTGAAAGGATTAACACCCAAACCGTAGGTCGTCTCTGTCGGGTAAGATAAGATCCAACCTCTTTCTAGATAGTCCCTACATTCTTCAATAGTCTTTGCAAATATGGGCATTATAACTCCTTGTTGGCTTTTATAACAGCGTCTTTCATTTTACTTCTGTAAGCACCTAAGAGTTTTTTCATCTCTTTGTTCTCTATTGCAAGTATTTGTAAGGCAAGTAAGGCTGCATTCTTTGAGCCATCTATTGCAACTGTTGCAACAGGATAGCCAGCTGGCATTTGAACAACAGAATATAAAGCATCAAGTCCGCCAGTATTCTTAGAACTCAACGGCACACCTATTACAGGTATCAGCGTCTTTGAAGCAACAACGCCAGGAAGGTGGGCAGCCATTCCAGCCATAGCTATAATAACTTTTGTTCCAGAATTTTCTGCTAACTTGATATTTTCTTCTACGAGCTCAGGAGTTCTGTGTGCAGACGCTACAACAGTTTTAAACTTTACACCGAACTCACTCAATATATCTGTACAACCCTTTGATGTTTCAAGATCAGAGCTACTACCAAGTAAAACAAGAATATCCATCTTTACCTCCATGAGCCTATATCTTTTCTATAATAGCAAGAATCCCAAGCTACTTTTTTAGCAAGTGAATAAGCTTTATCTCTAGCTTCCTCAAGTGTTGAAGCTACAGCAGTAACACCTAAGACTCTGCCACCATTAGTGTAATATTCATTATCTTTTTTAACTGTACCGGCATGGAAGAGATATTCGTTGTTAGCTGCTTTTATATGATTAAGAGTTGTTATATGAACTCCTTTTTTATAAGAACCTGGATAACCATCTTGAGCAAGTACTACACAAAAAGAAAAGCTCTTGTTCCATTTTATTTTGTAATTTAAAGGAAGCTTAGATAACGAACCTAGAGGAACAAGTATATCCATTATATCTGATTCCATTCTGGTAAGAATAACCTGAGTCTCTGGATCGCCAAAACGTGCATTGAATTCTAATACTCTTATATCGTTATCAGGACTTAACATAAGACCTAAATAGATAACACCATTGTAGCGCATCTCCTCATTCTTTAGAGCTTTTAACAAAGGAGCTATTATGGATTCTTTTATCTTCTCATCCATGTTCTCATTAAGTGGAGCAGGACTAACTGCCCCCATCCCACCCGTGTTAGGTCCCTTATCACCGTCATATATTTTTTTATGATCTCTTGATGTAACAAGAGGAATATAGGTCTGGCCATCAGTAAAGATCATGTAACTTGCTTCATTGCCTTTTAAAAATTCTTCAACAATTACTTTTTCTCCACTAACCACACCATATATTTGCTCTGCCGCCTCTTCTATTTCTTCCATGTTGTTACAAATAAAAACACCTTTTCCAGCACACAGTCCATCCATTTTTATAACTATTGGAAGACCGAATTCATCTACAGCCTTCATTAAAGATTGTTTATCTTTTACTGCTCTATACGCAGCTGTTGGTATCCCGTGCTTGATCATGAATTGTTTTGCCCAAACTTTACTGCTTTCCAACATTGCACATTTACTATCTGGACCAACAGCAGAAATACCATGACCTCTTAATGTCTCTGCCAATCCTTTAGATAGAGGAGCTTCAGGCCCTATCATTACAAGATCTATTTTAAAATCCTTACAAAAAGTAACAACCCCAGAAAGGTCTTCTGGATCTATAGCCACACATTCAGCTATATCTGAAATACCTCCGTTTCCAGGAAGAGCATATATTTTATCAACCATAGGGCTCTGAGATATTTTCCATACAAGAGTATGTTCTCTTCCACCACTACCTATAACTGCTACTTTCATAATTTTACGACCCCTTTAAGGTTAATTATGTGTAAAGGTTTGCGCTGTCGTTTCCTTTTTTTCTGTATATCACGACAAAGGTTGTAATGAGCCTCGAATTCCATTTCATCAATATTAAACAAATGGTTCCAAGCATCAATAGATTCCTTTATATACTGCCTGTTTATAATATCGTGTTT
>JBAXWW010000013.1:0-15132 GCA_037128215.1 bacterium
ATGCCATTTTTTAATGCTGTGCTTATATGTTCTATCCAAATCTCTGGAACTTTTCCTTCTGGGAGCATTAAGCAAATTATTAATGAATCAATTTCTTTTATATGCTTACTTAAGTCAGTGATAACTGGTTTTTTATATTCCTTACTGAAAATGTTTGGTCTAGACGAAGAGTGAGTAGAATCTATAAGAAAAGCGATATCATCATAGCGATATCTTAAAAGTACAGAGGCTGTCTTGGCGTGAAAAATATCTTTTGCGCCTTCAACAAGAAGGGCAGTTTTATGGAATTGCTTCATGGAAAAAGTTAATAATACAGATTCTTGTAATTGTCTTCCTTTGAGTCAAAAAATCTATAGTACTTGTTCATAGTGTTGATACTGGCTGGCTTTCTGATCCTAGCTTCTTGATTTGAAGTAAGAGTGCTCTGTCCTGCATAAACAAACGCAGTATCCTTTACTGCAACCCCAGTCTCACTACCGATCTGCTCTGCAAACAAAAGATTTTGGCTCAAAAATATGACCAAGATGGCCATAAATACCTTCATTTGGGCACCTCCTGCAACTAACGTACTGCTGTCCCATTAGTTCTTATCGGTTGTTGCGCTGTGTACTTTAATAGAATGATATTATTGACCCCTGAATGCTAACATGTTAGCTTCTTAAGGCTTTTTGGGAGAGTCCCAAAACATGTAATAGAGGGGAGAAATACTGCAATGAAACAATCTTACAAAACTATAGCGCTTTGGCTGGCCTTACTTCTTTTATCCATCAGTGTTTTTAATGTGTTTAAAGGACAAAAAGAAAAACAGGTAGACATAGCCTTTTCTACTTTTGTGACAGACCTTGAGTCTAAAAATGTCTCTGAAGTTACTTTTAAAGGTGAACAAAAAATAGTAGGAAAATATAAGCCTGCGTATAAAGAAGGTCGATATTTTAAAACAATAGGTACAACTGGAGCAGAGGCTTTTAAACTGGTCAGGGATAACGGGCTTACTCCTAATTATGAAGAAGCTGAAAAGACACCTTTGTGGCAGCAGATCTTAGTTAATTGGGGACCGATGATCTTTTTGTTCATAATTTTCTTTATGTTCATGAGGCAGTTACAATCCGGTGGTGGCAAAGCGATGAGCTTTGGTAAGAGCAAGGCCAGACTTCTTGTTGAAGGTAAGATGAAAATTACTTTTAAGGATGTTGCTGGAGTTAACGAAGCTAAAGAAGAGTTAAGAGAATTCGTCGATTTTTTAAAGGATCCAAAAAAATATACTCGTCTTGGAGGAAGAATTCCTAAAGGTGTTTTACTTGTTGGAGCACCAGGTACAGGGAAAACTCTTCTTGCTAAAGCTATAGCTGGTGAAGCTGGCGTTCCATTTTTTAGTATAAGTGGTTCAGACTTTGTTGAAATGTTCGTAGGTGTAGGAGCAAGCAGAGTGAGGGATCTATTTGAACAAGGTAAAAAGAGTGCTCCTTGTATAATATTCATAGATGAAATAGATGCTGTAGGAAGACATAGAGGTGCTGGTTTGGGTGGCGGACATGATGAAAGAGAGCAAACACTTAACCAGTTACTTGTAGAAATGGACGGTTTTGAATCTAACGATGGAGTTATTCTTATAGCGGCAACAAATAGACCAGATGTCCTTGATCCAGCTCTTCTTAGACCAGGAAGATTTGATAGAACAATAGTCGTTAATCGTCCTGACGTTATAGGTAGAAGGCAAATACTACAAGTTCATTCCTCTAAAATGCCACTTAATGAAGATGTTAAACTTGACGTTATAGCAAAAGCTACTCCAGGCTTTACAGGAGCTGATCTGGAAAATCTTATGAATGAATCTGCTCTAATAGCAGCCAGAGATGGTAATAAAAATGTTACTATGCATGACGTAGAAAGAGCAAAGGACAAGGTTATAATGGGTGTTGCCAGACATAGCATGGTAATTAACGACGAAGAGAAAAAAATTACGGCAGTACACGAAGCTGGTCATACTATCTTGTCTAAGCTTGTTAAAGATGCTGATCCTATTCACAAGGTAACAATAATACCTCATGGTCTAGCAATGGGAGTCACACAAACTCTTCCAGAAGATGACAGACACCTTCTAAGAAAGGAAAAAGCCATAGCTGATATAAAAGTTTTAATGGGAGGAAGAATTGCAGAAGAGGTTGTTCTTGGAAGTAAAACCTCTGGAGCTAGTAATGATATTGAAAGAGCTTCTGACCTTTCCAGAAAGATGGTTTGTACCTGGGGTATGAGTGACAAGATGGGCCCTTTAAAATGGGGTAACGAACACGATCATGTTTTCTTAGGTAAAGAATTTGGTACCGTTAAAAATTATAGTGAAGAAACTTCTAGAACTATAGATGAAGAGATGAAAAACATTATAATGTCTTGTTACAATGAGGCAAAAGACCTAATTATAAAAAACAAGGATGCATTGGTAAGAATATCAGATGCTCTTCTTGAAAGAGAGAGCCTTAGTGCAGAAGAAGTTGATCTGCTAATGGAAAATAAGGAGCTTCCTCCAAAGCTTGAATATAAAAAGATGCCAGAACAGAACAAGGAAGATAAAAAAGAGGAAGTAGAATCTGATGCTAGTTTATCCCATCAGACTGCATAATAACGAGCAAGCTCTAGGACTGTTAAAGTCTATAGATGTTGAACCATATGCGCTTGATATACTTTCTCCAAAGTCCAGACAGCAAAATATACTGCTTAAGTCTGTCAAGACCTCTTGGGCTAATATAATAAAGCAAGAGATGCTCTCATGTGGTGGAGATGCTGCTATAAGCAGATCTAGCTATGCCTGTTTAGAAAAATTTACAGATGTCCTTTTGATGGGGAGTGAATCAGTTATACAAAAATTTGTTTCAAAGATGAAAAGCCAGCCTTGCTGTTTTAGTTCAATAGTTGAGCCTTTAGAAAAAATTATTGGAAAAAATACTAAAATATTAGAGATAGGGAACAAAACTTTTGATCTTTCCAAAGATTTTATATTACTAGGGATACTTAACGTTACTCCAGATTCTTTTTCTGATGGAGGAAAATTCAACGACTATGATTCTGCGATGAAGCAGGCTGAATTTCTTTTAAAGAATGGTGCAGATATTTTGGATATTGGCGGAGAATCAACAAAACCAAGCAGTGTTACAGTTAGTGCAGAGCAGGAATTAGAGAGGGTAATGCCAATAATAGAGGCTGTTAAGAAAAATTTTAACTCTTTGATATCTGTAGATACCTATAAACCAGAGGTCATAAAAGCTTCTTTATCTGCTGGAGCTAATCTGATTAATGATGTTAGTGGTGGACAGGGAGTGTTTTCTACAGCTACAGAAATAGTGGCACATGGAGCCTCTGCTATTGTAATGATGAATCTTAATAAAGATGGACATGTTGGCTCTACGACAGAAAATAAACTTAACGATCCTATAGGTACTTTTTTTGATTTTTGTGTTTCTAAGACTACAGAATTATCTGAAAAAGGTGTTTTAGATAAGCGACTTATTTTTGACCCTGGTATAGGGTTTGGTCTTTCTGATACAGATATTAATACTGTTCTAAAGAATATGTATTCGTTCACAGCGAGTAATATTCCTGTTTGTGTTGGTATAAGTAGAAAATCTTACATTGGTAGAAAAACAGGCCTTGAACCTGGTGAAAGGGATGCTGTAGCTAACGCTATCTCATTGTCATTAATGGGACAAGGTGTTAGAATATTTAGGACTCATGATACGAAGGGTCTTTCGGATATTGTTAAGTTTTATAAATCTATTCAAGGGGATCTAGATTCAGGTGTTTGATCTTGTTGTAACAGATATAATTTCCAATTTTAGATGGTTAGACATCTTGGACATCCTCGTCGTTTTTTTGATAATATACAAACTGCTTCTTCTTATAAAAGGCACCAGGGCGCTTCAGGTATTGACCGGGCTGGTAATATTTGGAGCTATATATTTTATGTCAGTAAGCCTTCAATTGATAACTGTACATGAAATATTTAGCAGGTTTGTTAATTATCTATTTATCATCGTAATAATAATCTTCCAAGATGACATAAGAAAGATGTTAGCAAGAATGGGTAAGAATCCTCTTCTTAGCATGTCGTCTGTAAGACAAGAAAACGAGCATGTAATAGAGGAAATGATAAAGGCTTGCCTTGGACTCTCCAGAAAAAAAATAGGCGCACTTATCGTTATAGAGAAAAATATGTCCCTAACTGAATCTGTAGAGATAGGTGTTAGAATGGATGCCGATATAAATGCTGATCTTTTGGTAAGTATCTTCACTCCTACCGCACCAGCGCATGATGGTGCAGTTATAATAACAGATGGCAGGATAAGAGCAGCAGGATGTTTTCTTCCTCTTACAAGAAATCCTAATATTGAAAAAACTCTTGGGACAAGACATAGGGCAGCTATAGGTCTGGCAGAGAATACTGACGCTATAGTTATGGTTGTATCTGAGGAGCAGAGAGAGATCTCTGTTGCTATGGATGGACAACTAATAAGAGCACTTGATGGACCTGGATTAAGAAAAATACTTAATGAAACCTATGGTATCAAAGAGGTTATAAATGCATAGGCGTAACCATTATTTATACATTATAAAAAAGATACTTAAGGATTCATATACCAAGAACGTTACACTCAAGATAACTGCCTTAGCGACAGCTCTTGGTCTTTGGTTCATGGTAACGACATCGCATAAAGTAGAAATAGTTCAAAAGCTTCCTCTCAATTTTATAACAGCATCAGATCTTGTTGTTAACGCTGATACCATAAGGGATGTTGAGGCAAGAATCGTTGGGCCAAGAATATTCTTAAAGGAAATAATGCAAAAAAATTATCTTTTGAATATAGATCTTAGGGATAGAAAACAGGGCTACGTTAATTACAGATTATATCCTGAACTTTTAAAACTTCCTCTTGGAGTAAAGGTGACAGGTTTTTATCCTTCAGAGGTATCTACTAGACTGGAGAAATTAAGCGTAAAGACACTTAAAGTTATACCAAGTTTTAGCGGAGAGACACCATACGGATATAAGGTAAAGAGTATAAATATAGAACCTAAAATGGTAGAGGTCTCTGGTCCAGAGAGTGTACTTGCCAAGACTGAAGAAATATATACAGAGCTTATAGACCTCAGCCAGATATCAGAGCCTATGACAAGAAATATTGCTATCGATTCAAAATATAAAGAAAAATTTAAAACAGTTTCTGTAGAAAATTTTTCAATATTAATAGATGTTGTTCCATATCTTGTTACTAAGACTTTCCCAGATGTTAATGTTAGGGTTATAGGAACAAAATCATTTAATCTTACTAAAAACAAGGTGACTGTTACGGTAGAGGGACCGCGGGCGTTGGTTGACAAATTGTCTGTTCAGGATATCAGACCCAATGTAGATCTTTCTTTTAACGCGCCTGGTTCGTATGATGAATCCGTTATAGTTAAATTGCCAGATGGTATAAGATTGGTGTCTACCACACCAAAGAAAATAAAAGTTTCAATCAAAGGAGAATGATAAATAATGATGCAGAGGAAGATATTTGGTACTGACGGTATAAGGGGTGTTCCAAACAAAGAACCTTTAACAATGGAAAATATTCTAGAGTTAGGAAGAGCAGTTGCCTATGTATTTAGGGATGAAACAGCCAGGCATAAGGGCAAGATCGTAATAGGAAGAGATACAAGAAGCTCTGGCTATATGCTTGAGTCTGCATTAGCTGCAGGTATTTCATCTATGGGGCTTGATGTCTTTTTTGTTGGCGCTTTACCAACACCAGCCATTGCTTTTCTTGCAAAGGACATGAGAGCTGATGCTGGCGTTATTATCTCTGCCTCTCATAATCCCTACACTGATAATGGAATAAAAATATTTGATAAAGATGGATTTAAGCTTAAGGATGAAGTTGAGAAAAGAATAGAGAACCTTATGTTCTCTGATGAGCTTCACAACAAGTTTGCAGTTCCAGAAAAACTTGGAATGGTAAAGAATCTTAGTGACGCAAAAAGTAGATATGTTGTCTTTGCTAAAAAATCATTTCCTAAGGAATTAACGCTTGAAGGATATAAAATAGTTCTTGATTGTGCTAATGGAGCAGCTTACGAAGTTGGGCATACTATCTTTGAGGAGCTAGGTGCAGAAGTAATCCTTACCGGTGCAACTCCTAATGGTATCAACATTAATGATAACTGCGGAGCATTGCATCCAGAAAATATTATTGATTTGGTAAAAGAACATAAAGCGGATATGGGTATATCTTTGGATGGAGATGCTGATAGAGTTATTTTGGTTGATGAAAAAGGAAATATAGTCGATGGCGATGCTATAATGGCAATGATAGCTATTCAGCTAAAAAATAAAAATGAATTAATGAAGAATACCGTAGTAGTTACACCGATGAGTAATTTTGGTTTTGGTGTAGTGATGAAAGAACATGATATAGAACTGGTAGAGGCTAATGTTGGAGACAGATACGTCGTTGAAAAAATGCGTGATAGTGGATATAACTTTGGAGGAGAGCAGTCTGGTCACATAATCTTTTTGGATCACACGACTACTGGTGATGGGATAATAGCAGCACTTCAAGTTCTATCACTGATAATAAAGTCATCAAAACCACTTAGTGAACTTTCTAAAGTGATGAAACGTTTTCCTCAAATCCTTAAAAATATAAAAGTAAAAGAAAAAGTTCCTTTTGATAAGATTCCAAATTTTAATAAACGCCTTCAAGAAATACAGTCTGAACTAGGAACAAAGGGTAGGGTTTTTGTAAGATACTCAGGCACAGAACCTATAGCGAGAGTTATGATAGAGGGTGAAGATCAAAAGGTTATTAATAGATATGCAGAGGATCTGATCTCTTTAATTTCTCACGATTAGAGCAAAAAACAATATTATATAGAACAAAGACTTCTCTGCTAGATTATTAATAAAAAATTAGAATAACACAGTTATTGTTATAGAACCTGTATATAGGCCCATGTGTATATAAGTACCAGAAGCGATAACTCCTTTTAGCCAAACTGTCTGACTTGTATATTGCCCATAGTTTGCTCCAGGTAGCGCATATGTTCCAGTATTAAAAGTCCAAGGACCATTAGTACTGGCTGCCCCTGTTATAGCTGCAACAATATTAGCTGAACCAAGACTATGTGTAAGGGTCATCGTAGTAGGTAATATAAACTGGTATGAAGTTCCTTGAGATCCACTTATATCTACCTGTCCTACATTAGCTGGATCTCCTCCTGGTACCGGGAATGAAATATTACTAAGATCAGTCAAATCGGAAGTAAGAGTACCTTCAAACTGAGTAGGAAAACGTATCTGTGACACTGAAACTATTGATACTGGAAGATATATTTTTAATGTTCCACCGACGTTGGCTGTAGCCGCAATAGCTAATGATGGAAAAATAGAGCAAATAAAAACAATAAACGATAAAAATGTGCTTAGCATATATCTTGTTCGCATATATCTTGCCTCTGTTTATGCTTCTTTCTTTCCCCTTTTTCATTATCCTTATTTATAGTACATTATAACAAATTATTTAATTTATGTCAAGAAGTTGTTAAAACAATTTTTGTTCTAGTAAAGCATTTGTATTTATTGATAATTTTTTAAAATTTCTTTATTTAAAGAGCTCTTAGAATCTGATGTTCTTAATAAATGTAATGATCATTGCTGAATATTGTGCCGATGTATAAGCAGAAATTATTGATATTACCAGTATCAGTTTTATAAATACATTTATAGAAGGAGCAATAGCATCTTTTAAAGGAGCTCCAACGGCATCAGCAATTACAGCAGCCTTATGTGCAGGTGTATTTATTCCACCATGTTTACCACCCTCTATAAATCTTTTTGTGCTGCTCCATATATGGCCAGTTGTTGTAAGCATAATAGAAAACAAGAACCCCGTAGAAATTGCTCCTATAAGTAATCCGACGCTTCCAGATATTCCTAATAGAATAGTTATTAAGCACGGCAGAATAAACCCCAATAACATTGGTAGTATTACTCCTTTCTTGGAACCTTTATTGGATATCTGTATACAAGCAGAGTAGTTTGGTTTTGTCTCACCCTCTATTAATCCCTGTATCTCTTTGAATTGTTTTCTTATTTCTTTTATCATAAGGTGTGTTGTCTTGGAGATAGACATCATTATCATTCCAGAAAGTATAAAGATGCTTAATCCACCAAGTATTATGCAGGCAAGTAATTTCGCCGTTATAGGATAATTTTCTAGATTAAAAGTACATAAAGACGCTACACTTATAGTTATAGTGTAAGCCAAAGCAGTTCCTTTGGTTATTCCATAACTTTTAAGACCTATTTCATCTAAATTTTGAACTCTATCTTTAATAAAAGGTTCCAAGCTTATCATGTTAGAAATTCCAGAGGCGTTGTCCAAGATGTTGCCGTATGTATTAAGGGTGAAGATGATTACAACAGTAGATAGCATGCCAGCACAGGCGATACCAATGCCATAGAGTCCGATAACTGTATTTGTAAGACCTCCAGGAGCAACATAAGCGAGGATAATGGATAGTATTATACATAATGTTGGTATCCATGATGAGATTATTCCTATTGTTAAACCATTTATTATGACTGTTGAAGCTCCGTTGGTAGTATTATTTATTACTCTTTGTGTTGGCTTATTCTCGTTGGATGTATAGTAATATGATGATTCACATATTATTATGCCTGCCAATGTTCCAGATAAAGCGGACCAAAAAATTCCCATTTGATCAGGTATGAGAAAATATACAGTAAGATATGCAGATATTATAGAGGCTGTATAAACAATCCATAGATTTACTCTTATATTCTTAAATATTTTTTTTGCAGTTATGCCGTCTTTAACTATAGATAAGAATATGCTTATTATGGAGATTACTGTGCCTGTCATTATTAGGACTATTGGAACAGAAATAAAAGATAATTTAGTATCTAAAGGTTTTCCTGTGGCTGCATAGAGGGCAAGAACGATACTAGCAGATATTGAGAAAGAAAAAGATTCAAGAGTGTCAGATGATGTTGAGGCAATTTTGTTGCTGATATTTCCGATCTTATTTACTATAACTGCTGGATTTCTCGGATCATTCTCTGGTATCTCTAGTTCTGTTTTTCCCACAATATCAGACGCTATATCAGCCGATTTTGTAAATATACCAGAACTTATTTTTGTGAAGAAAGATAGAATAGAAGTACCAAAACAAAAAGTGAAAACAACTATAGCTATTTGTTGCGGTTCATATTTTAGGATGAAAAAAGAGACAAGGAACAGTGTGAAAACGCTAAGAATAACTGAAGCATTTAGTAGCAGCGCCAAAGAGGCAGCTGTCCTAAAAGCTTTCTTAAAACCTAAAGCCAACGACTTTTTAGATTCTTCTATAGTAGCTATTGATGATTCAAATCCTTTTTTTATGCTTAGGTACTCTACGTATGCCTGTATAATAAGACCCAGTAGAAAAGATATTGAAGCAAGTTTTGGTATAACGTGTAAATGGAAAGCAAAGAGACATATAAGTGATTCAATCAGTAGCGCTACACCAATTAAGATCTTATAATTGGACTGTACATATAGTCTTAACCCTTTTCTAATTTTGTTTTTGATCTCTTCAGTTGTAGGTATAGTAGCCGGTTCAATTACCTTCCACCTATTAAGCATCAAAGACAACGGTACTATTAACACAGCCACTACTAGAGAAAAAAACAATAGTACAGGAAGACCTAGTATTTGGTATTCACTCACCCTTGCTTGTCCTACCTTTTACCTATTGCATATATCTTCAAGTAGTTGAAAGCCATGGCAGCCTGATAATCTACATCTAGATCTATTATCTTCTTTAAATCCTGGTTTTTCATTTTGCTTTTTAATCCCTTTTCTGCCCTGTCATATATTTTATCTAATATGCTCTTGTTAGTATCTTCACTGCTAGATTCATTTTCAAAATGTCCCTTCAACTTAGCTTCACCATATTTTTCTTTTACGTCCTGTTCTATTAGTAATTCATCCTGCATAACTTTTGGGTCTACAGGTAGAATGTCTACATCTGGCTCGATTCCTTTAGCCTGTATAGATTTTCCACTAGGTGTGTAGTACCTTGCTATTGTGTATTTTATTGCGGATTTATCATCCAGTTCTATAAGTGTCTGAACTGAACCTTTTCCAAATGTTTTCTGCCCAACTACAACAGCTCTCTTGTTGTCCTGTAATGCTCCAGCTACTATTTCTGCGGCGCTTGCTGAAGCTTGATTGACAAGTACTACCATAGGAACATCCTTTATTTTTAATCCTTCTGGCTTTGCATATTCAATCATCTTTTTTTCTTTATCTCTGCCTTGTACACTAACAATGATACCCTTTTCTATGAACATATTTGCAACGCCTATAGCCTGATCTAATAGTCCTCCAGGATTATTTCTTAAGTCAAAAAGAATACCTTTTAATTTTTCGCCCTTTGCTTGTTTTTGTAGTTTAGTTAGGGCTTTTTTTACGTCGCTAACAGTGCTTTCATTAAAAGTTGATATCCTTATATATGCGTAGTCATCTGGTAACATCATACTTTTTGCAGAGACTATTTTTATTATTCTTCTGGTAAGATTGAATTCTATCGGTTTAGCGGTGTTGTCCCTTAGAACTGTTATCTTAACTTTTGTACCTGGATTTCCTCTCATTTTAGATACTGCTGCCTGTAGATCCATATCAGCAGTTGAATCATCATTTATCTTTATTATCTTATCCATGGATTTCATGCCTGCATCCCATGCAGGAGATTCTTCTATCGGTGTTATTACTGTTACCACATTATCTTTTTTAGTTATTTCTATTCCAAGTCCACCAAATTCGCCAGAGGTGCTCTCCTTCATTTCCTTATAATCTTCTGGATTTAAAAAGGCTGAATGAGGGTCAAGTTCCTGCAACATCCCCTTTATTCCACCATATATAAGTTTTTTAACATCTACTTCTTCAACGTAGTTAGACTCTAAGAGTTGAAGCACTTTTGTAAAAAGGGTCAACTTCTCATAGGCATTTGGTTTAGCTTCAACCAATGACACCGTGGTAGCTCCTGCTATAAAGCCAAAGACAACGGCAAAAAATATAAAAACAATAAGAACAGTTCTAAATCCCTTCATTTTGTTGATCCTCCAAATAGATAGTGATAAGCATATTTACACGAAGCAACTGTGCTATCAACCATTTTTTATATCATTGTTATATTTTTAACACTATGTTATTAATTTCAACGCATAAGCAAGTTTATTTGGAGGGGTATATTTATGCTGGATCTTTTACGTAAAAATTCTAGACACTGGTTGGTCGTAGGTTTAATGGCTTTAGTCGTTGTTGGTCTATCTGCCTTCTTTGGCGCTTCGTCAAGAAATGCTAATTCTGGGCAAACATGGGCTGCTAAAATAGATGGTGATACGATAAAAATGGGAGAATACATAACTAGGTACAGAAATGTAGTAGAGATGTATAGAAGAAAAATAGGTCCTGATTTTAATGAAAAATTGCTTCAACAATTGAACATAAAATTCCAAATACTTTCGAGTATGGTTATGGACAGAATATTGTTCAATGAATCAAAGAAGAACGGTTTGGATGTCTCTTCAGATGAATTGAGAGATAGTATTGCTGAAATACAGTACTTCCAAAAAGACGGCAAATTCAACATGGATTATTACAAAGGGATGTTGTCTTATAACAAGATGACCGCTAATGAGTTTGAGAACATACAAAGGAAGGAGTTGCTAAGAGAGAAAGCAAGGCAATTTGTTATGGCTTCTTCAAAAGTCTCAGATGAAGAGTTAAAATACGCCTATATAGTAGATAACCAAAAAGTTAAATTGGCCTATATAAAAATTAATAATATTTTATCTGTAGCTTCTGATATTAAAAAAGAAGAGATAAATGCTTTTCTTGCCAGCGAGCAGGGTAAAAAAGAAACTCAGGACTACTACACAAAACATAATGATGATTTTGTTGATTCTAAATCAAAAAATAAAGCTGTTCTAAAATTTGAGGACGTAAAAGAGGGTATAGCTAAAAATATACTTTCCAATAAAAAAGAAAAAGATGCTCTTGTTACAAAAATAAATGAAGCAATGAAGACAGAAAATATAGACAAGGCCTCTAAAATATTAGAGTCTAAAGTAGAGACTACGGACCTTTTCTCTAGAAAGAATACAAGTATCCCTGCGATCTCAGGATCGAATACTAATGATGTTCTCTGGGCTTTTGGTATCGGATCAAAGCTTGTCAAAAGAGATATTGCAGGAAAGACATATTTGGTAGTTATTAAGGGTGTTGAGACTGCGAAGACTGGAATTCCAGAAAAGGACCATGATTCATTTAAAAATAATTTATTATCAGAAAGGGGCAACGCCGAATTTCTAAGTTACCTTGAAGAGCTTAAGAAAAGGTGGTCAAAGAAGGTTGTTTATTCACCCGTTCTGTTGAGAGATATAAGGAACGGCGAACAAGACTAGGGTGCGTGAATGCAAAAATATAAGATACTAAAACATTTTGATAAGAAAGGTTACCTTGTATCAGACGGAGCAACTGGTACTGAACTTATTAAAATGGGAGTTCTAAAAAAAGGGATATCTCCAGAACACCTTCTTTTAGACAATCCAGAGTCATTTGTTCGTGTACATCGTTCTTACTACGAAGCTGGGTCTGACTATGTCGTGGCTAATAACTTTGGAGCAACAAGAACAAAACTTGAAGAATGGAACTTGCATGGTGAAATAGAAAAGATAAACAGAGTCGCGATACAGTGTGTAAAAAAAGCCTTGCAAGAATCTGGGAGAGAAGCTTTTGTTGCCGCTAGCATTGGTCCAACAGGTAGGTTGCTGCCACCTATGGGCACAGCTACCATGGAAGACCTTATCTCTATATATAAGGAACAAATAAAAATAATACATGATGAGGGTGTTGACCTTTTTGTTATAGAGACAATGAGCGACATGCGAGAGGCTAAAAGTGCCTATATAGCCATAAGGGATATTTGTGATTTACCTGTAGGGGTCTGCCTTACCTTTGATGCTAATGCAAAAACTCTATTGAACAATAGTCCAGAATCATTTGCTGTTACTTTTGATTCCACGGACGTTATGTTCTTAGGAGTTAATTGTTCTGTCGGACCAAAAGATATAACTCCGATAATCCAGAGAATAGGTGAGTATACCAGTAAACCTATAATAGTTAATGCAAATGCTGGCACTGGTGTTTGCCATTTTGAGATTGAGGATTTTACTTCACAAATGGATCAATGGATAAGTGCTGGTGCAAGAGTTTTTGGTGGTTGCTGTGGTACTACTCCTGAATATATAAAAACCATGTCGGCTGTTTTAGCAAAAAAAAATATGCAGAAAAAGTTATCTGTTAAAACAGGCACCCATTTTGCTTCACTTAGCAAAGTTGTAAGTGTGGGGGTGGATCTTCCGACGTTGATCATAGGAGAAAGGATAAATCCTACTAACAAGAAATTAATGATAGAGGAACTGAAACAAGGAAAACTTGATCTTGTAAAAGAATATGCAAGAGAACAAATAGAAGCAGGAGCTCATTTACTGGACGTAAATCTTGGTGCCGCAGGAGTTGACCAGGTTGCACTAATGAGTAAGGCTTTTTTATCTCTATCTTCCATTGTTCCTGCTCCCTTGGTAGTTGATTCATCTAAAACAGAAGCAATAGAAGCTGCACTTCGTTCTTATGGCGGAAAGGCTCTAATAAATTCTACAACGGCAGACGAAGAAAAAGCAGAAAAAATATTCAAACTGGCCGCTAAATACGGCGCTGCTGTGATAGGCCTTACAATGGATGAAAAAGGTATCCCTATGACAGCTGATGAACGTTTTTTTCTTGCTGATAAGTTGCTTCAACTCGCTAAAAAAAATGGTCTTAAAGCAGAGGATCTTGTAATAGATACTCTTACTCTTTCTTTATCATCTAATCAAAAAGAGTCGCTGGAAACCATAAAAGCACTGGAATTGATCAAAAATAAACTCGGCCTATGTACCATACTTGGTGTAAGCAATGTCTCTTATGGTCTTCCGGCTAGAGAAAGTTTGAATCAAGCATTTTTAACCATAGCTATAAATGCAGGACTTAATCTTGCTATAATAAATCCAGCGTCAGAACCTTTAATAAAGGCTCTAGATGCGATGAATGTTATTAAAGGTTATGATCAGTTCTCTATTCAGTATATTAATAGATATGCAAATTCTACTAATCAACCATTGGAAAAAGGAAAAGCAGAAAAATCTTTAGATCCTATGTCTGGTTTAAGACAGGCTATAATAGACGGTGACGATTCAAAGGCTCTTGATTGTGCTAAAGCCGCAACAGAAAAGGGTTTTGACCTGTTGCAGGTAGCTTCTAAGTCGATGATCCCAGCGATTGAAGTTGTTGGAAAATATTTTAAAGATGGCAGGTATTTTCTTCCTCAGGTCGTTTTGTCAGCTCAGGCTATGAAAAAAGCTTTTGAACAGTTAAAAAAAGATAATTTAGATCAAAAAGTTGAATATAAAGCAAAGGTTCTTATGGCGACCGTAAAGGGAGATATTCACGATATAGGAAAGAATATCGTTATAACTTTGCTGGAAACAAATGGCTTCCAAGTCTTTGATCTTGGTAAGTCTATTTCTGCTGAAGAAATAGTTAATAAGTCCAAAGAACTAAAGCCTGACTTTATTGGCTTAAGTGCACTTATGACTACCACAATGGAAGAAATGGGGATTGTTATCTCTGAATTGAAGAAAGCAGGGCTTCATAATATTCCAGTTATGGTTGGTGGAGCAGTAGTAACCCAGGATTTTGCTAACTCTATTGGTGCAAAATTCTATGCTAAAGATGCGATGCATGCTGTAGAACTTCTAAGCAGCAATCTGTAGTTTAAATAAGTCTATATTTATCTTTCAAGCAATTTTGAATGTGTAATTGACATTCGTTTTGCTATTCATCGCTGTAATACAGTATTTACTTTAGTCTTTGATGTTTCTTTCTGCCGAGTAAACACCAAAGACTGTAAATACAAGTATTACAGCTTCTTCATACACAAAACTCATTAGTATTTAAAATTGCTTGAAAGATAAATATAGACTTATTTAGACTA
>JBAXWW010000014.1:0-14884 GCA_037128215.1 bacterium
GTTACAGTGTATGCTTTAGTGCTTGTAAAATTATTAGCAGTTACTCCACTTACTTGAGGTGTACTTCCTATAGCAACAGAAATACCGGTTGTAGAAAAACTTGCAACTAGATTAGCAACACTCGTGCCGTATGGAACCGTAACCGCAATAGCGCCAGTTGTAGAACTCGTATTAGCTATTACTGTTGAACCTATTTGATTTGGTAGAGTAAAAACAAGAATATCTTTGTCACTCGAAGCAGAGACTGTAACTGTAACTCTATAATCTTTTGTAGAACCATCTGCTGCTGTAACTCTGTATGTTCTAGGGTTTGTAAAATCCTCTGCTATTCCACTTGCTGGACTTACATTTGTACCTGTTGTCGTTATTGTTGGAACTAAGGCTTTTAGATCTGTTGTACCAAACGGAAGTGTAACAGTTATATTAGTACCATTTATTACACCGATACTCTCATCTATTAAAAAGGCCGTTATATCCTTTGCACTACTAACCCCAATACTTTGTTTGCCAGTTGTTGTCGTACCATGTGTACGCATAGATAATGTACAGGATGATGATAATGTTAAAATTAATATTAGAAAAAATAGACCAAGTTTCCTTAAAAACATATTACGTACCCCCCATCTATTGTTTCAATAATGATATTATAACATGTTTTATTTTTTTTGTCAAGTTTTTATGCCAATAAAAACGAAGGTTTACCAATTTCTTATATAAGGAAAATTATAGTTACTAGCTAATTTTATAAGAGATTTCTTAATTCCATATAAGGACCTGTTTTTCTGTTAGGTCGGACAGGCTTTTGTTTACCTTGTTCTTAATTAAGTCATTCTGATCTTGTGAAAAGCTCGCATTCAGTGAACTTTCCATCATCTTCCCATAGCTGGTTTGTCCATCAGCCATATTTAAAAGACGTTCAACGCCCTTTGATATCTTGTAATATTTTATAGATGTACCAGTTCTGAATAGTACAAGAATAAACTCATTAAGGAATTCAACATCCTTGGCACGGGGTCGTTCTTTAAACATTTTTAAAACATCAGTATTTAATCGTAGTATTCTTACACCATTGTTAAGCCTTGGGGTTTTGTCATAAATATGTTTGGAATTAAAATTAACAGTTTCTTTATTCTTATATATCTCTTCGCCTGATACATTAACTGAACCTGTTTGAAACTGAAGCTCAAAAAGATCAGCCAATGCTGTTGGAATTTTTCTAAGATATTTTGATTCATATTTATAATTAATAAAAGACCTAACAGCTTCTGCTCTTTCATCTGAATTATCCATTTCTTTCCAAAATTCAAGTTCCTCATCTGTAACTGCAAGATTATTTCTCCATGAACCACTTAAAAGATCCTCTACAACACTGGAAGGTAATTCATTTATCTCGTCTGCAAAAAGCATTAAAGCAATAGAGTTTGAACTATACGTAGAAAGCGTACTATGCGCATTCATAAATCTACGCGCTTTTTTCATGTCTTCCTGTGTAAAGGTATTACAATATTGAGTTGTATACGGAGCCTCAGTATCAGACACCAATCCGTGTTTTTCTGCATCAAGAAATAGCCTTGTGTCTGGTAGTGTTAAAAGATTATAGACTCTGACGTGGGCAGGTTTTAATGAATATGCATCATTATAAGTTTTCTTAAAAGATTCATAGTTATCACCGGGAAGACCAAAAATTATATCAATTGCGTAATCAACACCAACTTCTTTAAGTTTGTTTATTCTGTCTTTAAATCTTTCAGAATTATAAGCTCTACCTATAATCTTTAATGCTTCTTTATTGGTTGTTTGCAGTCCTACACCCAACATAGTGCCAGCTGTTATTTGAGCAAGTATTTTAATATCTTCGTCTGTAAGTTCTTCGATATTTATTTCAAACCCTTCAACTTTTATTTGTTTTTCAGATAATAATGTTATCACCCTGTGAAATCGTTCTCTGTCCTGATTAAAACCTGGGTCAATAAAGGTAATGTCTTGTCCACTATCAGCAGAAAAATCATTAACCATTTCCTCTATTTCAGAATAGCTTCGTATTCTTCTTTTTCCGTTCCTGTTATAGAAGTTACAATAAGCACAATTATATTTACATCCCCTAGCTGTTTCCACATAAAGCCATTTTCCATGATTCTCTATAAATTCATCCATCTTAAACGCCAAAGGTATTTTACTGATTTCGATCTCATCCAGCCTTTGGTTAACTACTATTTCATTATTTACCTTACAAATAAGATTTTTAGTTTTTCTCCAATCATCATTGTTCACTATATCATTAAGCAAGAGCCTAAAAGCTTCTTCTCCTTCTCCTTTTATAACACCTGAGATAAAATCATGTCTGTTAAGAAGCTTCTCCGCATTAGGACCTGCATCTGGCCCACCCAAAAAAACAAGAACATCTTTATTATTTTTGCAATACTGATTAACAGCTGAAAGAAGTTTATCAGTGCTCCACAGATAACAAGAAAGGCCAATCATGTCTGGTTTTTCTTGTTCTAATAGATTTAATATTATTTGAGGGTTATGAGAGACGAATTGCTCGTATATTTTAATATCAACATTATCTCTTAAAGAAGGATCAGCAGCTGCATACGCTTTTAGATTATAAAGAGAAAGACACGGAGACTTTCGTCCCGAATGTTCTACTAACAGTCCCAATAAAACAATCTTAATCTTTTTCATAACTATATAATCTATTACGCGTATGCAGTTTGATTGTTTTTACGCTTCTTCCGGTCTTGCTGCTGCAAGAAGTGTCTCTTCCAACTCACAAACTTCAAATTCTTCTTCTGTAAATAACTCTAGGTTCATTACTGCGTTCATTAGTTCCTCCAAATGATTTATGTTTCTTCCTGCCTACAATCGCACAAAGAAACTCATTGTATAATTCATTATTAGAATGTATTGATGATTTTTAATGAGTTTACTGTTTATAAAAGAAACAGGGTTTATGTAATTAACATAGAAGCTATTAATATAAATAAACATGAAAAATATCTTTCACACAAACAGTGCAATAAACTTTAAAAACCCTAAAGTTAGGAAGCAATTTGACTTTGTTGGCTTGAGGGGTAATATTATTCGCATAAATAATTAAGTGGAGAGATAAGATGAGTGGGTGTTCTTGCAAGAGCAACAGCGCAAACAACAAAATGAATAAAAATGATCAAACGAATGGGAAGGTAAATCTTTTTAGCAAGATTATTATATTCTTTTATTCCTCTATTTTTTTATTCATAAACCTAGGGGAACTTTCAAATGGATTTACGTATTCTATACTAAAACTTGATCCATCGTCAAAAATAGGTGAAGCTGTTGCGTTCTTTATATTTGAAACCGCAAAAGTAATAATTCTTCTTGTTCTTGTTGTTTTTATCTTTGGAGTTATAAGAACATTTTTCACGGCAGAAAGGATTAGAAAAATACTAGCTGGCAGAAAAGAATTTGTAGGCAATATTCTGGCTTCGCTCCTTGGCATTATAACTCCATTTTGTTCGTGTTCAGCTATCCCATTTTTTATAGGTTTTATTACAGCAGGTGTTCCTCTTGGAATTACTTTTTCTTTTCTAATTTCAGCTCCAATGATCAACGAAGTAGCGCTTGTTCTTCTTTTTGGACTGTTCGGATGGAAAATATCCTTAATTTATTTACTTACAGGTTTGTGTATAGCTATTTTTTCTGGACTTATAATAGGAAAGTTACATTTAGAAAAAGACGTAGAGCAATGGGTTTATGAGGCAAATACTCAAGATACTAATGATATAGACCATTCTTTAACTTGGGAAGAAAGAATTAATCTTGGTTTTTCTAATATAATAGAAATAGTTTCTAGGGTCTGGCCATATTTGATCATTGGTATAGCAATTGGCTCATTTATACACGGATACGTACCAGAAAACTACATGGCTTCAATAATAGGAAAGAGCGCAATCTGGTCTGTACCTGTTGCAGTATTAGTTGGTGTTCCTTTGTATTCTAACGCAGTAGCAATAATTCCAATAGTTCAATCATTACTAGAAAAAGGTGCTGCATTAGGTACTGTTCTTGCTTTTATGATGTCCGTTATAGCACTCTCTTTACCAGAAATAATAATACTTAGGAGGGTTTTAAAACCACGCCTTATAATAATTTTTGTAGGAATAGTCGCATTTGGTATTCTAATTGTTGGTTATCTTTTTAATCTAATATTTTAGAAAAAATCTTTTTATTAAAGTCCAATAAAAAACCTCAAAACATTAAGTCTCGAGGTTTTACAGTTTTTACACCTAACAAAAGCAAAAAAAAACATCTAAATGGTAAGAAGATTCTTATATTAATCACATAAAAATAGAATTTGTATAATTCATTATTATGATATATTGATGATTACAAATGAGCTTACTATTACCAGAATTAGACGCATTCCTTGCTGTAGTTAAAAACTCCACAGTCCATGGCGCAGCAAAAGAAATAGGACTAACACAGACAGGGGTAACACAACGAATAAGATCTTTAGAAAAAAAGATCGGCATATCTCTTTTTACCAGATCAAGAAAAGGAATGATCCTTACTCCTGAAGGAAAAAACTTATTATGGTACTGTCAAAGAGTAAAAGATATAGAGGGTGAAACACTATCGTTAATTCACGGACTTGGGAAAAGTCATATGATACAAGCAAAGATAGCAGGCTCATCTAGTATTATGCGATCTAGAATAATCCCAAGCACAACTAAGGTTCTTGCTTTGTATAAAGACCTAACTTTTGATTATTATATTACAGATATTGAATCTCCACTTAAAAGTCTTAAAGCTGGCGATGTTGATTTTGCAGTAATGCCAACATATGAAGTAGTAAATGAGTTTGATTCAAAAGTATTGGAACCAGAAACATATATAATGGTCGCACCATATTCATGGAAGAATAGAGAACTAAAAGACATACTAAAGAATGAAAGGTTTGTGGATTTTAATATAAGCGATCAGTTCACGTTGGAATATCTTAGAAAATATCGTCTGGAAAATTTAGCAAGAAGAGAAGGTCATTATGTAAACAACACAGATGCTCTTGTTTCTCTGGTTATAAATGAACATGGTTATTCTGTACTATCCAAAAAATTTGTTGAACCATATATAAAAAGAAAAGAACTAACAGAACTTAACGAGGGTAAAGTAGCAAAAATAGGCTTTGCACTTGCTTGGTACCCAAGACACGAAATGCCAAAATATTTTAAGGAAATAACAAAATCTATAAGTTAATCTTTTTTTATTTTAACAAAAAGAGCTATTATAACAGCTGCGCTTAACGCCATTAAACCACCAAAGATAAAAGGAAATCTTGAGTTAACTACAAATAGAAATCCGGCAATTAAACTTGCAGGAAGAAGACCTATACCTACTATGGTACTATGAAAACCTAGCGCTGTAGCTTTTGATCCAGAGGGAGCAACTTCTGATACAAAAGCTTTTTCAACACCATCAGTCATTGCATAAAACAAACCATATAGTGGCCAGAAAAACCAAAGTAAAAAGGAATGAGAAGATGAAATAAAACCAAAAGCCGTATAAACAATAGCATATATAATATAACCAGTTACTAAGAATTTCTTTCTACCATACTTATCTGACAGACTGCCAAATAAAGTAGAAAAGCAAAAAGTGGTAAGATTAAATAATAGGTACATTAGAAGCACTGTAGATAAAAGACCTGTTATATTAGTGCTCTGTAATAACAAAAATTGATTAGAAGAATTACCTAAAGTAAATATAAGTTGTGAAAGAAAAAATATCTTTAGATTTTTATCATAATTTTTAATATTCAAACTTGGACGAAGAATTGGTTTAGAATCAACAGCAGCGTCATTTACTTTTTTATCCTTTGTAAATAACAAAAAGATAACAGCAATAAATGCTGATAGTACTACTATAAAAAATATTGGATAAAACTCTTTTGGTGAAACAGATCCTTTTCCATTTATTACATTATTAAGTCCAGGCAGATATTTTGAGATTATAATATACAATAATAATACGCCAAAAAATGAGCCTGCAAAATCCCATCCTCGTTGGAAGCCAAAAGCTTTTCCTAAAAATTCTTTTGGTACAGATTCTGAAATAAGAGCATCTCTTGGTGCTGTCCTTATACCCTTGCCAACCCTGTCAAAGAATCTTACAAAGAATAAAGCAAAAATATTTGGTACAAAGAAAAGAACTTTAGCAAAAGACGACAAAGAATAACCAAAGACAGTCAAAAACTTTCTATTTCCTGTTTTGTCAGAGAAATAACCAGAAAAGACTTTTAGAAGACTGGCTAGAGATTCAACAACACCTTCCATTATTCCCAGCACAGGCCCTACAGAAACGGTCATAGATCTAACAAAAGCCTGTATAAGCGGATAAATCATCTCCGACGATACATCTGTAAAGAAAGAGCTAAAGCTGGTCATTATTACGTTTCTGCTAAGATAGGTTTTCTTTGTCTTCATATATATCCTTATTTAGAGTCATGTTTATTTGTTTTTCCAATAAACTCAACAGATTACTAACCTTTCATCTTTTCTATTTATTACTCAAAACATAGTCAAAAAAATGAAAAGACACATTAAAACTACTAAAAAAGTATTGACCCTTGGCTACAAAATGTTAAAACTTTAATCAAAATGAGGGGATAAGTAGTTGAATATATACAAATCCTCGCAATTAAAAATTTAAGGAAGGTGAACTCATGAAGAAAGTATTAGGTTTAGTTCTAGTTTCTGTATTCGCTCTATCAGTAGTTGCTTGCACAAAGAAGAAAGAAGAAGCTCCTATGCCTGCTCCTGAACAGACAGCACCTGCTGCTAACCCAGCTGCTGCTCCAGCACCTGCTCCTGCACCTGCACCAGCACCTGCTCCTGCTCAGAACTAATTAATTAATTTATTTTTTATAGAACCAGATTTTCCTCGAGGAAGTCTGGTTCTTTTTTTATCTAAAAGCAGATATTAATATTGCTCTTGACTTTAATTTCGGAAAAACCTAAAAAGTTCATTACGCAAGTTTGGGAGATCGTCTAATGGTAGGACTGCGGACTCTGACTCCGCCAATCTAGGTTCAAATCCTGGTCTCCCAGCCAAAACTACAAAGTAAAGCGTTAGTCAAAATCATATGAATAAAAATCTCACAAAAACTATCAAAGAATTAATCCTTTTCTCCTTGCCTATAACAATAGGTCAAGTTAGCCAGATGCTTATAGGTGCAGGAGATGTATTTGTAGCCTCTCATCATGGAAGACAAACTGTTGCTGCTATGGGTATAGCAAATGGTATAAGTGCACCAATATTTCTTATAGGTCTTGGTTTGCTTTTAGGTATATCACCCACTCTTTCTAAAAGAAGAGGAGAAAATTCCGACGTAAATCAATATTTTTACACATGTATACTGTACGCTTTATTAATAAGCATAGTATTCATGTCTATTACAATCTTATCGGTACCAATGATAAAACATCTAGGCTTTGAACCAAGCCTTGTGCCATTAATACAGGACTACCTTTTCATAGTGAGTTTTTCATACGCTGGCTCATATATATTCATTGCTATAAAAGAATATCTACAGGCAATGGAACATGTCTTATTTGCAAACACAGTATCAATGGTAGCTGTTTTCTTAAATATATTTTTAGGATACATAATGGCATTTGGATTATTTATATTCCCTGAGTTAGGGATCCGAGGACTTGCATATGCTGCAGTAATAATAAGATTCCTTACCGCTATAACCATTTTTATATACTCCAGACGTTACAGCAAAGCACAATTTTGCATAGCAAAGAACTTCATGCAGCGTGTGCTTAAATTTAGCTTTCCTATATCAATGAGTATCTTGTTCGAGGTTCTAGCTTTTACAGTAGTAATGATACTCATAGGAAGGATAGGGGCCATGTATGCCGCGATACACAGCATAGCTCTTGTATTGGCCTCTGTAACTTACATGGTACCACTATCTATATCAAATGGAGTTGGTGTTAAGATCGCTTATTTTTATGGAAGAAAGAATTTAGGAAGAATCAAAGATTTTGCTAATGCTGGATTAATAGTATCTATGACGTTCATGGCTTTTTCTGGTCTATTTCTGTACTTATTCCCAGAAACAGTTTTACGAATCTTTACATCTGACAAAGAAATAATAGAGGCTGGTACCTCAATAATAATCGTATGTGCAGCGTTCCAAATATTCGACGGAGCACAAGTAACATTATCAGGAATATTAAGAGGTCTTGGTATTACTTTGCCAACATCAATTATAGTATTAGTAGGATACTGGTTAATGGGCTTACCCCTGGGATTCTATTTTGGTTATGTAAGAAAGTTTAATGCACTTGGTTTTTGGATAGGACTCGCTGGATCTTTATTTATTATCGCTATATGTCTGTTTATATACCTAGGGTTCGCTCTAAAAAAACTTCCTGCAAAATTTCAATCGAAATAAATCTTTAATATGACCTGGTATTATAAATTCTATTTAAGTATTCCCTCATGTTTGTGCTTTATACTTCTTGCACTAACAAGGTAAATGACGTCTTCAGCTATATATTTTGCATGATCACATATCCTCTCCAAGTGTTGAGCTACTAGGAAAAGAGAAATGGCTCTTGGTACAGTAGAACAATCTTTTATCATATACTCCTCAACAAGTTCTTTTTGAATAATAGTCCTGAGTGTATTCGCCTCACCATCTTGTTTTATTACTAGCCTTGCAGCTTCAAGGTCTCTATTAACAAAAGAATCAATTGAGCCTTTTACCATTCTAATAGCCAAATCGCCTAACATAGGAATATGAACAAGTGGCTTAAGTGTTGGCTGTTTGCATAGGTCCATAACTCTATGAGCAATATTAACAGACAGATCGGCAATTCTTTCCAATTCTGCGTTTATCCTCATACCAGTTGTAATAAACCTTAGATCACTCGCCAATGGTTGCCTTCTAGCTAATAGCTCTATGGAAAAATCTTCTATAGCCAACTCAAATTCATCGACCTTTACATCATTAATAATGATGTTTTGAGCAATTTCACTATCTCGTTTTTTCAAAGCTTCTATAGCAAGAAAAATAGATTCTTCAGACAAAGAGGCTATTTTAAGTATTTTACTATTCAATTCCTGCAATTCTTCATCAAAGTGTCTCTCTACCATTTTGATTACCTCCTTTATCCAAATCTACCAGTTATATAATCTTCTGTTATCTTATTTTCAGGATTGGTGAACATTAAGTTAGTTTTATTATACTCTACTAACTTACCCATCATAAAAAAAGCGGTGTAGTTAGAAACTCTGGCAGCCTGCTGCATGTTATGTGTAACAATTATTATTGTATATTTGGATTTTAATTCCTGTATAAGTTCTTCTATCTTTAAAGTAGCTGTAGGGTCTAAAGCCGAAGCAGGCTCATCCATTAAAAGTATCTCTGGCTCTACTGCCATAGCTCTAGCTATACAAAGTCTTTGCTGTTGTCCTCCGGAAAGATCAAAAGCACTAGCATGTAATCTGTCCTTTACTTCATCCCAAAGAGCTGACCCTCTTAGGCTCTCTTCTATCCTATGATCAATAAACTCTTTGTCTTTTACTCCATTTATTCTAAGGCCGTATGCAACATTTTCAAAAATTGTCTTAGGAAAAGGATTAGATTTTTGAAAAACCATTCCAACTTTTCTTCTTAATGCAACAACGTCTATCTCTTTATTAAGAATATCCTCGTTATCTATTAATATTTCGCCTTCATATTTAGCAGATGGAATAAGATTATTCATAAGATTAAGACTTCTTAAGAACGTGGATTTTCCACAACCCGACGGCCCTATAATTCCAGTAACTGAATTTTTCTCTATTTTCATATTAACATCTGCAAGTGCTCTTACGTCACCATAGTAGAAGTTAAAATTCTTTGCTTCTATTACTACGTTATTTATCATATTACTCCTTCCTATTCTTTCTAAGACGATATCTCAATATTATTGCACCCAAATTCATTATAAAAACAAGACCGATTAAAACTATGGCAGTTCCATAAGCTATTGGTCTAGCATCTAACGCTGAATGATGTTGAGTTGCCATTATATAGAGGTGATATGGTAGAGCCATAAACTGGTCAAAAACTGTTTTTGGTAAAGAAGGAAGATAAAAAGCAACACCAGTAAATAATATCGGTGCTGTTTCTCCAGCCGCTCTTGATAGACCTAAAATCGTACCCGTTAACATCCCTGGAATTGCATACGGAAGAACATTCGTTCTTATAGATTGCCATTTTGTAGCACCAAGAGCCAAGGCACCTTCTCTAAAAGAATTCGGTATATTTTTTAAGGCTTCTTCTGATGCAGTAATCGTAAGTGGAAGTGTCATCAAGCTAAGTGTAAGACCAGCAGACAAAATACTAGTACCCAAATGCAAAAATTGCACAAAAAGAACGACGCCAAATAAGCCATAAACGATCGACGGAACTCCTGCAAGATTTCTTATAGATATTCTTATGATCCTTGTGAACAAATTTTGTTTTGCATATTCATTTAAATAAATTGCACAACTCATGCCAAGAGGTATAGAAAATATTGCAGTTATAACCGTAACAAAGAATGTTCCAACTATCGCAGGAAAAATTCCTCCTTTCGTCATTCCATCAGTAGGCATCTGAGTTAAAAATTCTAAGCTAATAGCACTGTAACCATTGATTAGAATATTACCAAGAATAATAACAATTATAGCAACAACCGTTAGTAGACAAAGCGCTAACAACGTAAAACCAACTTTTTCCTTAATGCTATTTAATTTTCTAATAATCATAATTTTGGCTTCTTATTAAATATTATTTCCGCAGCCATATTAACGGCAAAAGTTATTAGGAACAAAGCTAACCCAGTAGCAAAAAGTGCATAATAATGTGTACTGCCATACGCAACCTCTCCTAATTCTATTGCTATCGTTGAGGTTAATGTCCTGACTGAATCTGTAATACTTGTAGGCATTGCACTAGCACAACCTGTTGCCATTAACACAGTCATTGTCTCACCTATAGCTCTTCCCATACCAAGCATTACAGCTGCTACTATTCCAGACGATGCCGCTGGTATTCTTACTTTAATTATTGTCTGCCATTTAGTTGCACCCAAAGCTAAAGAAGCTTCAGTATAAGATTTTGGAACACTTTTGAGAGCATCCTCTGTAAGGCTTATTATCGTCGGCATAGCCATTACGCCAAGTAAGATAGAACCGTTTATTGCATTAAGACCATCTGGAAGATGAAAAACTTTAGCGATAAATGGTCCTACCAGCGTTATGCCTAAAAAACCTACAACAACAGAAGGTATGCTGGCTAATATTTCTATAACTGGTTTAGCAATTTCTCTTACTCTGCTACTGGCAAGATCTGAAATGAACGCAGCTGTACCAATACTTATTGGAACAGCAAATAACATTGCTCCAATAGTAACAAGTAGTGTACTAACTAACATTGAGACTGTGCCGTAAGATTCTTTAACGTACGATGTTGGATTCCAGTTACCGCTAAAAAGGAATTCTCTAATAGAGATCTCTTTAAACGCCGGAGAAGCAGACCACACCAACAATGCAAAGATGCCTAGTAATATGGCAACAACAAGCAATGCGTTGAATAAGAAATATCCGTGTATGGATATCTCTTTTATCTTTTTAGAAAGTGAAAGTTTATTTTTTATTTTATTTTCCATTAATTAGAAAAACCTTTTATTATTTTTTTTCACATAATATATCTTATGCCAAAAACTAGGAACGAACAAATATAACAAGAGCTGGTGTCTCATTTGTTACAACTTTGTGACAATTATGTGAACCATCATCCTTGAAAAGAGAAAAAAAATATTCAAAACCATAGCTATAAACAAAAAGGAGTACCCATTACTGAGTACTCCTTTTACTAGAGTTCGTTATCTCTTTTGCTGGATGGTTAGCTCTTTTTAAACTTAGTTTTATTTGTCTTCTTATTAATAACTTTAGCTTCTTCTACTTTTGTTGATTCTATTTTTATTCCCAATAAAGCAGAATTAACTGCTAGCTGTTTGTCATTAATTGGAAAGAAACCTTCTTGTGTCATTATTTTCTGTCCTTCTGGACCTAATTCATAAGCTAGGAAGTTTTTAACCTCTTCTGTTATCTCACCACTTATATATTGAAATAAAGGACGTGCAATCGGATATAACTTATTTTCAACGTTGCTATATGTAGGTTTGTAAGCTTCTTCACCAGCTGTTTTAGCAATACTCAATATTTTAATATCTTTTGCATCTTTGGTATATCCTGCTCCAACATAACCTATTCCTGATACTGTAGCCTTGACTGATTCTACTATCTGAGCATTACCATTCATTTCTCTTACTTGTTTTGAATAATCTGCTTTTACTACATGCTCTCTAAAGAAGTCATAAGTACCAGAGTTTGGCTGTCTGCCATATAAACTGATAGGCGTATCGCTACCGCCTATTTCTTTCCAGTTCTTTACTTCTCCTCTATAGATCTTGCCTAATTGATCAATAGTTAGACTGCTTATACTATTCCCGCTGTTAACAATTACACTTAGTCCATCTATACCAACTGTTATCTCGTTGACCTTACTCTTAGCTGATGCTTTTTCTTTGTCTTTTATATTTCTTGAAGAGTTAGCAATATCGCATGTTCCATTCAATAGAGCAGAAATTCCTGTTCCTGATCCACCACCAGTTACAGAAATAGCTTTACCTGGATTTTTTGCCATGTATTTTTCTGCCATAACCTGAATAGTGTTAACAAGTGTATCCGAACCTTTGACCTGAATCATGTTATTTGCCTTAGCAAAAACTTGTGTACAAAAGAGCATCATTGTCAGAACCAAAAAAACCTTTTTCATAGACCCTCCATTTATCTTTTCTAAGCAATAGTTCAATCATGCGTATCTTATTACCTCTTCTTGTACGTTGTGTTACAATTTTGTTAACTTTATGTGAAATATCATTTTTAGCCTCTTGCTAATCATGTAACAAATATTTAACAAACCTGTCACATTTTGGACACATACTGATGATAAATCTGTAAAAGACTTCGAAAAGAGACAGAAAGGAGGAATAAATGAAGAAGTATTTAGTTTTATTTTTGACGTGTCTTACGTTCAGTCTGAGTGCACAAGAATCCAACAATTATCTTTTGTACAAATTACAGCAAAAAGGGATTATCACAGAAACTGAAGCACAGGTAATTAGAGATCAAACTTCTGAAGAAGAAAAAGCAGTAACATCTTCATCATTAACAGCTTGGACTAAGTTTTTAAACGCAAAGGGAGATTTTAGGTTCAGATATCAAAATGATCATCCTATAGGTTACAGTGTAAACAGAGATAGGGTTCGTGTAAGAGTAAGAGGCGGAATAGAACCAAAAATTACTGACAATTTGAAAGTAGGTATAGCCCTTGCAACAGGAATGAACAATAACAACATTACTGACGTTATTACAGATAAGGACCTTTCAAGGTCACCAAACCAGACTCTTGGCAGTGGCTTTTCTAAGAAGGCTATAAGTTTAGATCTAGCGTTTGCAGAGTATACTCCTATTTCATGGATGGCTATGACTGTTGGTAAGTTTAAGAACCCAATTTGGACAGCTGGTGACCTTATCTGGGATACAGACATAAATCCTGAAGGAGCTGCTCTTAAATTTAACGGAGAGATTAATCCTAATATCCAACTTTTTGGTACTGCAGATGTATTTACATTAGGAGAAAATGCTACTGCTTCAGATCCACTTATGTATGTGGCACAGGCTGGGATAAAACATAAAATAACAGACAAATTCTCATATAAAACAGCTCTATCATATTATGGATTTTCAGACACAAAGGGGAAAAGATTAGATGGATCTGTTCTAACAAACTCAATAAACTCGACCACAAAAGCTCTTATATATGATTATAAAAATCTAGTAGCTGATTTTTCATTAGACTTCAAAAATCCTTTTGGAGAATGGTTACCATATGTATCTTTATTTGCAGAATACGTTAACAATATGAATGCCAAGGTGCCTGGTAACAATAGAGATGGATATATGATCGGAACAATTTTTGGTAAGGAAAAACTTGCCGCACTTTGCGATTGGCAGGTTCAGTATAATTACGGAAAACTTGCTAAAGATGCCGTTCTTGACATATTCCCAGATTCAGATCGCTACGGCGGACAAACAGCAATGAAATCACATGAACTTATCTTTAATTACGCCCTTGCATCAAATAACTCTTTGGGATTGGATTTATACTATGGAGAAAAAACTGAAGGTGCTTTAAGACCAGCAACTGTGTTACAGTTAGATTGGAACATTAAGTTCTAACTAACTATATGAACTTAAAAGGTGCTACTAAGCTAATTACTGGTAGCACCTTTTTTTATTTAATTGGTAAAGTAAATATAAAGGTTGAACCCTGACCTTCCACACTTTTAACAAAAACGTCTCCGCCATGAGATTGAATTATGTGCTTAACGATGGCAAGACCAAGTCCTGTTCCACCTACTTCTTTAGATCTAGCTTTATCTACTCGGTAAAACCTCTCAAATATCCTTGGCAGGTCTTTCTCTGGTATTCCTGTTCCAAAGTCTTCTACTTCTACGCTTATATTCTTATCTGCCATCTTTGTTCTAATTATTATTTTAGAACTATCATTGCTATATTTTATAGCATTGTGCATTAAGTTAATAACAGCTTGTATTATAAGATTCTCTTCTACATCTATATAATGATCTTCAGACTCGTCTTCTATAATTATTTTTTTATTCTTTAGATCACTTTTAAGACTATCAATAGCTTTTTTTACAATATCTTTAATACTATTCTTACTCGTCTTTAACTTAAAAGAGTCTGACTCTATTTTAGAAAGATCTAATAT